>NZ_JBHYVC010000006.1:0-220746 GCF_042749965.1 Streptomyces sp. NPDC059454
GTCCCGGGAGATCCCGGGACGCCGCGCCGACGCCGGCTGAGGTCAGGCGGCCGGCTGCCGCAGCAGGTCGGACGAGTCGTGCAGCGCCGTCATCTGTACGAAGCGACCATCGCTGACCTTGTACAGGGCGCACTCGGTGATCTCGAAGGAGGCGCCGGAGGGAGGAACGCCGAGCCACTCCTTCAGACGAGGTGCAGGCCGGTGAGATCGCGGGGCCGCAGGTCGACGAGGAGTGGATCACCGTCTCCGGCAGCCCGACCGGCAGTGTCCGGTCCCGTATCGTCCGCCCGGCCGGCGCCACCGGCACCCTGCCCGTCATCCTCCACATCCACGGCGCCGGCTGGGTGTTCGGCAACGCCCACACCCACGACCGCCTGGTCCGCGGACTCGCCACCGGCGTGAACGCCGCCGTCGTCTTCCCCGAGTACGACCTCTCTCCCGAGGCCCGCTACCCCGTCGCCATCGGGCAGAACTACGCCGTCGCCCAGTGGGTCGTCCGCGAAGGCGCGAACAACACCTGGACGCCTCGCGCATCGTGGTCGCGGGTGACTCCGTGGGCGGCAACATGAGCGCCGCCCCGACCCTGACGGCCAAGGAACGCGGCGACGTCCCGCTGGTGCAGCAGGTGCTGTTCCACCCGGTCAGGGAAAGGCTCATGTCCGGCACCAACCTGCGCGACTTCTACGAGCGCTACGTCGACGCGCTCGACGCGCGCGAGTTCGACCGCGTGGACGAGTTCGTCCACGAATCCATCGTCATGCACAGCGAGCCGAGTTCCCGCGCGGCGGGGAGCCGGACGTGGAAGTCCCGTCCGGCGATGTGCTCGTGCTGCACGGCGTTGGCGGTCAGTTCGGCGCTGATCAGGGTGAGGGTGTCGTTGCTCTGATTCGGACGTGATTACTCGATGTCCGGATCATCGGCCTCTTCGAGGAGACGGGCCGCCAGGTCGTCGGCCCACTCCACGGCCCAGGCGCGGAGAGCGGTGATGGTGGCGTCATCGAGCCCGTAGGCGGCGAAGGCTTCGTCGTCGGTCCACTCGGCGCCCGTGAGGTTCGACTGCAGGTCCTCGCGCTCGAAGCGGCCTCGGGCGTGGCGGCGGCCGAACTCCTCGAGCTCGGCGTTGGTCCAGCGGTGGGAGGCCGCGAACACGTCGATCAGGTCGCGGGGCGCTCCGCGGTCGGCGAGGGCGCGAACCTTGGTTCCGATCACGTCCTCCTCCGCGAGGACGGGCCCGTACGGACTCTGGGCGACAGGCCGCCAGAAGATTTCCTTGAGGACGTCGACTTCGCATTCCTGCCCAGTGGCCGGATCGGCCACGGTGAAGCGGGCGGACAGCGGGGCGGTCTCCAGCGCGTGCACCTTCCAGCCGCGGGCTTCCAGGCCGGCGCGGAGCGTGGCGGCGATGTCGGCCATGGGCGCCGGGTTCTCGGTGGCGACGTCGAGGTCCTGGCTGGGGCGGTTGACGAGGTGGTGCGCCCGCACGGCATACCCGCCGGTGAGGACCAGGGGATACGGGGAGCCGAGGGCGATCACATCCACCAGGAGCCGCGCGTGCAGCTCCGGGCATGTCCGTCACGCGGCGGCCCGGGTGCGGGAGGCGAGCTGTGGGAAGGCGTCTTCCCACACGGTGCGCACGGTGCGGCCGACGAGTGTGCGCAGCACCGGCCACAGCTGGAGGAGCAGGCCCTGGTTGAGGTAGCGGGGCAGATCGTCGTGCAGGCCCTCGTGCAGGACGGTGCGGTACAGACCCATGCGCTGGCGCGGCTTGCCCAGGTCGTACGACGTCATCCCGGACCAGGCCATGTGCAGCGGTAGTTCCACGACCCCCTGGGTGGGGCCGCGCAACTCGTCCAGCGACTCCGGCAGGCGCCGCCGGAACTTCTCCCGGTACAACGCGAGATCCTCAGCGGCCGCGTCCGAGAGGCCGCTCGGCGCGGGTGTGGGGCGCTGTGGGGTGGAGGGCATGCCTCCATTATGACCGTAGGGGAGCGGTCAGGGGCATGATGCGCGAGCTTGCCTCCGCAGTGAGCGGGACGGGCTCGTGGAGGGTGTCTGGGCGTGACAGCAAGGCGGTGAGTCGAGAACCCGGCCCGGCCTGTTCTCGTTCGTGAGTCGCTCAGGTCGACGCCCGTCCGGTGACCCATCGCATGTAATGACGGGCAATCCGTCCCTCAGCTCCTGGGAGCGGCAGTCTCCTGGCTCGGCCCAAAAGTCCCTGAGAAGTCCCACAGACGGAGCCGAGTCCCCTCTTGGCTCGCATACGTGCAGGTCAGGAGGGGAATCGCGTTACCTTTCCTTAGAGCTTTCAGATGTCCCGGGAGAGCCAGCCAGCTTTGTGACCTGCGGCGATGGGTGATCAGGCGCTGCTGACCTGCAGAAATGGCCTGGGTGAGGCCGGCGTCGACGGCTGCGCGGTCGAGCGCGAGGCCGTAATGCGGCGCAGGGCCTCGGATTCGCGGGTGCGCGCGTAGCGCTTGACGGTGTTGAGGGGCAGGTTCAGGCGGTGGGCGCATTCGAGCAGGGCGGCGCCCTTGCCGAGGAGGCCGTGGATCTGGTGCCGGCGTTCGCGGGTGGTCTGCTCGTGGACGCCGGCCGGGCGGGGCGGGTTCGCGGTGGCCCGGCGGGCGCTGTGGGAGCGGACCTCGGCCAGGGTCGTCTCGCGCAGGTTCTTCCACAGGTGCCGGCGGTCGTTGACCTGCACCGCGTCGGGCAGGGCACGGCGCACGGCCTCGCCGTAGGCGCCGGAGCCGTCGCGGCAGACGATCTCGAGACCACGATGCTTGCGCAGCCGCCTCTCCTGGGCGTCGGCGCCGCGGCCCGGGAGTACGTCGATGCGTTCGCCGGTGTCGGCATCGATCAGGACGGTCGCGTAGCGGCGGCGGTGTTTGAGCGCGAAGTCCTCGACGCCGAGGACGCGCGGCACCCGCACCACGGGCAAGGGCAGGCGGGCCATAAGTCGCAGGGCGGTCGAGCGGGATATCGCCGCAGCCAGGACACGGGAGAGGCGGGCGCCCGCCCGGCCCGCCAACTCCTTCACACCTCACCGACCTGGTCGGCGAGGCGCCGGACCCGCACCGGTACCACGACCCGCCTGCCGTCCGCGATCGTACGTCGGTGGATGCCGTGACCCGCCCCGTCGGCTGCCCGCACACCGGGCACCGCACCGGCTCCTTCCGTGTCCGGGCCCGCACCCGGATGACCTCACCCTCGTCCGCCACCCTCCACGACCAGCAACGCCAGTCCCGAAAACACCACACCCACAAGCTCGTTGACATCTCGCATGCAACATCAACGACAACCGTCGCCCTTCGTCCCCCCGATTACGGGACAGAGCCGCTCGTTTGACAGACCGACGGTGATCAGGTGGGAGTACAGGCGCAGACCCGCCGACGTGAAGCAGCTCCCCACGTCGACCCAGGGTGGGGAGCTGCTTCATACCAGGGGGGGGCGGGGCCGACCTCGAGTACGCGGCGTCCGGCGGCCGGACGCGGCTCCGGTTCGCCAGGGTTGTCGGCGGGAGTGGGTCCGGTGCCCAGCGGTCCCCGGTCCGGTCCGGCCTCCCAGCGGTCCTGGCGGGGCGGGCGGTTGAGGGGTTCGGTCAGCCAGCCGGCTCAGCCCCCGCAGCCACCGTACTCAAGGGAGCTCACTGCGTTGTCGTAGAGGAACAGAAGTTCCTGCTTCCCACCCGGCGGGATGGTGTAGTGGTAGCCGCGGTAGTCGGCATCGGTGTAGACGCAGACGAACCCCTCGCCGCGGTTCCACACCGAGCTGGCTCGGTCGTTCCACGCCCAGCCGATGTTGGGGATGTCCACCCGATACTGGAGCTGCAGGTTGCTCCCGGTGAGGTTGTGGCCGTCATAGAGGCAGATCTGGCCCTCTTCACAGCGGGTCACGGGTTCATCGGCCGATGCGGTTCCCGGAGCCGCCAGTACGGCGGTGGAGGCGAGGACTGCTCCTGCTAACGAGGTCTTGAATGCCAGGCTCATGACTACCCTTTCCCCTTGTTGCGCGTTGGTATCCGTGGAAGCGCGGTCATGTCCCGCCTCCTACTGCCCGGGGCTTGACCCGAGATCGTGGACACCGGTTCGTGCCGCGGTGGTCAGCGTAACTGATCTTTGTTCGAAGGCGTTTCGGGCTGATCCGGCCGATGCAGGAGTGCCTCCTCCTGGTGTCCTGGCGGGTGGCCCATCGGAAGGGGCCGCTCGGGCGTCTGGCCGGTGTTCCCTTCCCTGAAGCGTCTCGCGTGTCATGGCTGCGCCACTGACTTCGGCTCGCCAGGTTCGACGAAGTCCCTGATGGGCCTGGGGCGGTGGCTGTATCCCGTGGTGTGTGAGATATGCGGATGGGGGCGGGCTGACTGTCGCGGGACGTCGGCGCCGTGAGTCGGTGCGGATGCAGGCGGCTGAGTTGTTCGAGCAGAGGATCAAGCCGTTGGAGGGCGCGGCGCCTGTGGGGGAGTCGGGAGTCGGCCTATCAGTGGCGCCAGTTGTGACGGGACGGATGTGGCCAACAGCCCCACCGCGATCCCGGCGAGCAGCGTGCGCGCGACCGTCATGACCCCGCCCGAAAATTACGGTGCGATCGGCGGCCTGGTGGCGGTCGTGCTCTGCGTCGGGTCGGTCGCGCTCAACTTCGTCGGCGTGATGCCGCTCAACGCGACAGCCACCGACTCGCTCGTCGCGGCGGGTCGCCGCGAACTCCCTGGCCGGGGTGCAGCTCTACATCCTGATGGGTGGCGCGGCGCTCGTCGCGGCCGCGGTGCTCGCGACGGTGCTGGTGCGCAGGCGCGGGTGAGTCACGTGTCCAGCCGGGCGGCGATCCCGTCGAGGACCATGCCGAGGAGCCGTTCGAACCGCCGGTCGCCGTCGTCGTGGAGGTGCCCGGCCTCCTTGACCAGTGACGCACCTTCGCCGAGCCAGGCGTCGCGCTGTTCGATCGAGTAGCGCGACGGATCGGTCCCGGCGGCCTGGCGCCTCTCCTGCTCCTCGATGACGAAGCCGACGACGAACGCGGTGACCAGGTCGATGGCGTCGTCCGCGTCGGTGGGCTTCCAGCCGGACGCGGTCCAGCGTTCGAACAACGGCTCCTTCATGCGGACCACGTCCGGGTCGGTGATCCGGGTGCCGCTGAAGATGCGGGCCCCGTCGCGGTGGAGCAGGTACTCCGAGCGCAGCACGCGGGAGTAGGCGGCGAGGTCGTCGCGCCACCCGTCGCCCGGCGGGACCGCGGCGAGGGCGCCGGCCACGCGGCGCATGACCTCGGTGGCCATTTCGTCGAGCAGCTCCTGTTTGTTGCGCACGTGCCAGTAGAGGGCGGAGGCGCGGACGTCCAGCCGGGAGGCGAGCGCGCGGACGGTGAGGGCGTCCATGCCCTGGTCGTCGAGGAGTTCGAGCGCCGCCGTGACGATCTGCTCCCGGGTGATGCCCTTGGTCATGATTGACACCTTAACAGTGTTCAGGCATGCTGGCCAAGGCGCTGAACTTAGTTAAGGAGAGCCCGTGATGAGTGCTGCAGTCGTCACCGCCCCCGATGCGTCGCCCGTCTGCGCCGACTTGCCCGAGCCGACGGTTCCGCCCGGTTCCGGGCCCCTGCACCTCGTCGGAGCCGACCTGGATAACAAGGTGCGCGGGCCGACCACCTGGCGGCACTACGGCCGTGGCCGGCTGAGGTATCCGCCGGTACGGGCGACTGGTCTGCACCGGGTGCGCGCGTCCGCCCTTCGGGACGATGGCCGAGCGGCTGGTCGCTCCCTTCCAGGCGGAGGTCCGGCGGGGGCGGATCCACTCGTGATCGCCGCGGGCATGAACCCCGGCCCGTCGGGCTGGATGGTTCTCACCGCGCGACGCAAGGAAGTGGGGGCGTCGGGCACCGTGCTGGTGCTGGGCGCCACGGGATGTCGGGCAGCCTCGCCGTGCAGGGGGCGCCGGCGTTCGGGGAGGAACTGGAGCGGCTGCGCGGCGCGGGAGCGACGACCGTGTCGCCGGCCCAGGAGGGGCCCGACGGTCTGGAGCAGGCTCTGGCCGATGCGGTGTCCGAGACGTCGCCCGGTCTCGTGCCGGACTGCCTGTGGGGGCCCGTCACCGAGGCCGCCTTCGCCGCAGCGGCGAGGACACCGAGGCGAATACGGCCTACGTGTGGATCGGCTCGCTCGCGGGCCTGGAGGCGTCGCTGCCCGCGGACCTGCTGCGCGGCCGGCGAATCCGGATCACCGGGAGCGGCGTCGGATCGCGGTCAGCCGGGGAGACGCTCGCCGAGGCGCCCGAAGTCATGGCCCACTTCGCCGTCGGGCCCCTGCCTGGACCGCGTTCCCGCTGAGCCGGGTCGGTGAGGCATGGGCACACACCGGCCGCAGCCGCGCCGTCGTCGTGCCGGATTGAGCCGTCCATTCAACAGAACGTGATCGGAGAAAGGAAAGCCATGCAGAAGAGGGCATTAGTGGTGGGGCTCGGGATAGCGGGGATGTCCGCGGCGATCGGGCTGCGCCGGGCCGGTTGGACGCCTGTGATCGTCGAACGGGCACCCGAGCGACGTACCGGGGGCTACTTCATCTTCATGTTCCCGGAGGGTGTGCGGGCCGCGGCCGACCTGGGGATCGCCGACCACCTGCACATCCGCAACCCGGAATGGCGACCGGGCGGGAACTCGTGGTCGGTGGATCGCAGGGGCAGGCGGAAGCCGGCTCTGGGACTGCTGGACGCGCCCAGCGGGCTGGCAGCGGTGCTGCGCGGCGACATCGAGGCCGCGTTGTGGCAGGGCATCACCGGCGACGGGACCGAGGACGCGGTCGAGGTGCGGTTCGCGACCACTCCGGTCGAGATCACCGAGGGCGCCGGCGGCGTGCGGGTCCTGCTCGAGGACGCCGGCACCGGGAAGCAGTACCACGAGGACTTCGATCTCGTGGTCGGCGCCGACGGTATGCGCTCGAGCGTGCGCCGGATGGTGTTCGGTCCGGACGAGGACTACCTGGCGAACTGGAAGGCGATGATCTGCGCGTTCCAGATGAAGGAGCAGGTGCCTTCCTACGAGGCGAGCGACAGCATCATCGTCTCGCGCCCCAAGCGTGCGATGTGGGTGTTCGGACTCGCCGACCACGCGCCCTGCGCGTGGCTGACCTACCGCACCGAGGACATCCCGGACCGGTTCGCCGGGTCGTCGATCGAGCAGGTGCGCGCGGCCTTCTCCGGGATGGACGACGACCCCGTGGTGCGCCACGTCCTGGACTCCCTGGAGCAGGCCCCTGACCACGTGTTCGACTCGATCCACCAGGTGAAGATGGACCGGTGGAGTACGGGGCGGGTCGTGCTGGTGGGGGACGCGGCCTGGTGCATGAACACCTACTCGGCCATGGGCTCCTCGTCCTCGCTGCGCGGCGGCGCCGCACTGGGCGCGGCCCTGCAGGAGCACCCCGGCGACCTCGCCGCCGCCCTGGACGCCTGGGAGGCCGGCCTGCGTCCCTACATCACCAGCCAGCGGCGTTCCGCACGGATCAAGCAACAGCGGTTCGTACCGTCCAGCCGCCCGGTCCAGGTGCTGGTTTCGGGCGTTCTCGATCTGGTCCGCAGGGTCGTCCACCGCCGGCTGGCGGCGGAGTTCACCGCGGCGGCGGCCGCTGTCCCGTCCGGCACGGCGCGGTGACGGCCGTGCGGAAGAGGGCGTTGGTGGTGGGGCTCGGGATAGCGGGGATGTCCGCGGCGATCGGGCTGCGCCGGGCCGGTTGGACGCCGGTGATCGTCGAACGGGCGCCCGAGCGGCGCACCGGGGGCTACTTCGTCGGGCTGTTCCCGGAGGGCCGGCAGGCCGCGGTCGACCTGGGCATCGCCGACCACCTGCACACCCGCAACCCGGAACGGGCGGCCGGCACGAGTGCGTGGTCGGTGGATCGCCGGGGCAGGCGCAGGCCGGCTCTGGGATTCCTGGACCAGCCCGGAGGGCCGGCAGCGGTGCTGCGCGGCGACATCGAGGCCGCGCTGTGGCAGAGCATCACGGGTGTCGAGGTGCGGTTCGCGACCACTCCGGTCGAGATCACCGAGGGTCCTGCCGAGGTGCAGGTCCTGCTCGAGAACGCCGGCACCGGGAAGCAGTACCGCGAGAGCTTCGACCTGGTGGTCGGCGCGGACGGGATGCGCTCGAGCGTGCGCCGGATCGCGTTCGGTCCGCACGAGGACCACCTGACCACGTGGAACGCGATGATCTGCGCCTTCCAGCTGAAGGAGCAGGTGCCCACGTACGAGGCGAGCGACAGCATCATCATCGCGCGCGCCAAGCGGGCGGTGTGGGTGTTCGGGCTCGCCGACCACGCGCCCACCGCGCTGCTGACCTACCGGACAAGGGACATCCAGGAGCAGTTCAGCGGGTCGCGGGTCGAGCGGCTGCGCGCGGTCTTCTCCGGGATGGACGACGACCCCGTGGTGCGCCACGTCCTGGACTCCCTGGAAGAGGCCCCTGACCACCTGTTCGACTCGGTGCACCAGGTGCGGATGCCGCGGTGGAGCACGGGGCGGGTCGTGCTGGTGGGGGACGCGGCCTGGTGCATGAACCTCTACTCGGGCATGGGCGCCACGTCCTCGCTGCGCGGCGGCGCCGCACTGGGCGCGGCCCTGCAGGAGCACCCCGACGACCTCGCCGCCGCCCTGGACGCCTGGGAGGCCGGGCTGCGTCCGTTCATCACCAAGCACCAGCGCACCGCGCGGCTCAAGCAGCAGATGTTCGTCCCGTCCAGCCGTCGGGCCGAGGCGCTGCGCTCGGTCCTCGTCGGTCTGGCCCGCAGGATCCGCGGCCGCCAGCCGGCGACGGAGGCGGGCGGGCCGCAGGCCATGGCGCGGTCCGGCACGTCGTGGTGACGACGGTGTCCGCGTCGACGAGGGACGATCCGTGTCGCCGGAGCCTGGTGCGCTGCGGGCATCGTGGTGGCCGGGGGGCTCGCGCCCCTGCTCGTGACGGATTCGGCCCTGCCGATGATGCCGGGGATGCTCGGTCTGATCCTCTTTCTGCTCGTGCACGGCAGCATGACTTACGGCTGGCGCGGTGCCCTGGAGTTCTTCGCCGGCGCGTACCCGGTGGCGTTCGCGTTCGAGGCGCCGGCCCCACGACGGGCCCCGTCCGGAGATCCTCGGCGTCCGGCCCACGGTGCCGCCCTGGCCGTCGCGCTCGGCGGTGCCTGCCTGGCCGGCGTCGGCCCGCCGCGGGCCGGGCCGGGCCGGGCGTGTCCGGTCCGGTGGCCTTGGACCCGACCGTCTCCCGTCTCATCGGCACACTCGCCGGCCCGCAGAAATCGGACCAGCATGACGAGGAGACATCCGTATTGGCGTCAACAGCCATGGTCTCGCACCTCGGGCCTGCTCGCCCTTATTTCCTGTCCCCCCGGTCCTTTCCCCGAGGAAAGAGGGCATTTCCTGGGACAATGCGTATCGAGAAGTGAGAACAACAGGCCAAGCATAGGTCGCCGGGTGGCGTCATTTTCACGCGGCGTGCACCGGTCGGCCGCATCGGGCGCCGACGTGTCAAAAGCCGGGGCCATTACAGGACGCCGGCGGCTCCGGCGCGACCTCAGTACAACCCCAATGCCATTGCGGAAAACCGCCGTTGACAATCATAGGGCCATGCTTTTAGCGTGAAAATCGCATACCGGCAGGCGAAACGCCCGTCAATTTTGTTGAGCCACGACAAGCTCTCGCCGGACGGCCGGTACCCCCAAAAAAAGGAGTCAGAGGATGCTGTCCAGGAAACTGCGTCTCGCCCTTCCAGTAGCCGCGGCCGCCGTCATGGCCGTCGTCATGCCGGCCGGAACAGCACACGCCATCGACAAGGTCAACTGCGGCCCGTCCGACTATCTGCGAGCCGATGTGCACGGCCAGGACTACATCGGCTCTTTCAACTTGAGTTTCTGCTTCGCCAACAAGGGCACCTACAACTTCGCAGCGAGCGGGCCGGGCACCGCCGTGTGGGTCGACAAGATCTCCACCGGAAACAACAGGGTCAAGTACCACGACGTGAACGGGACGACCGTCACCTACCCCAAGCACTACATCATCACCTTCCCCAACAGGCCGCCCCACGTCGACTGGATCGAAATCCTGTGACGGAGTGGCGTGCCGCTGCCGGCTTCGCTCACCCCGCTACCCGGCAGCGGTACCCGTTCAGCGTGAAGTCGTGCGACACCGGGCCGCCTTGGCCTCGCGCCTTCGCGAGTGTGCCTTCACGGAACACGCGCGCCGTCGATGGGCGCTGAAGAACCCCTGATTGTGGGAAAGGGCGAGGAACATCCTCCTGTCCATGCCCAGTCGGCATGGACAGGGGTGCTCGCATCGGCATCACCGGCCGGACCGATCCACTGGTTGGATCACCGAAGAACGTCCGACGTGCCGACCGGACGGAGCGCCGCGCGGACAAGTCGCCCCTCACTGTGCCGAACCCCGTTGCCGTCACCGGATGCGCGACCGCGGACCGTCGACACCACGAAGGAGACAGGATGCGCATCGGACTTGCAGGCGGCCGCCTGGTGCTGGGCGTCGGCGTCAGCCACCAGGCCGTCGTCGAAGGCCAGTACGACTACTCCATGTCGCGTCGTCGGGCGGGCGGGTGCAGAGGCCGATGATCCGCGGCCCAAGGAGCAGGGCTTGTCACTGACCGGCCCGGGCGGGCTGGTGCAGCAGCTGAACCGGACGGTGCTGGAGACCTCCCGGTAGGAGGGAATGACCGGACATCCGGCTATGAGAAGCACGACGCCTAGCCAGAGGCGGTCTGCCGGCAACGTCCGTAACAGAACGCGACGCAAGGCCGTGCTCACCGAGTATTGATCGACCCGAACTGATGGCAACCCAGGTGTGCCGCCGAATTGAGGACGATGCTGCGGCGCACTCATCGAGAAACGAGGAGAAAATGCTGAAAACGCCGGTGCGCAAGAACCTGGCCATCGGGCTGGTGATCACGACCTTCATGACGACGCTGATGGTGGTTATGGCGGACGACGGCAGCAAGATGGAGGAATTCAGGATGTCGCTGATGGTGGGCTTTTTGGTGACGGGGGCGGTGACAGGGGGTACCTGGTTGCTGCAGCGGAAACGTTCGGCATCGTGACGGGCGTTGGAGCACGGGCCCTGCACGTGCCGGCGCTCCCACAGCATCACCTTGTCAGTGAGCCTCTTTCATCCTGTGGTGACCGGTGAAATATGCTGGTGAGCGGCTGTGGTGGCGAGGCAGGGTCACGTTCCTTCCGGTGGTGTAGGCGATCAGTTGCCTGATGCGGCGAGGGAAGGCGATCCATTCGTTGGGGAGTTCGGCGAGGACCGGGGTCGCGAGGCGAGGGACGGCGAGCGGGTTGGGGAAGACCTGGACGACGTCGGTGCGGCGTTTGATTTCCCGGTTCAGCCGTTCCAGCGGGTTCGTGGACTGGATCTTCTTCCAGTGCTGGTGCGGGAAGTCTGGCCCGATCCGTTCGTGGAGCCGATTTTCGTGGCGATGCTGGAAGCGTCGGGGGTCCACTCCGTCTCCGACGGCTGATGTCCACAAGAACGGGGTGGAAGAGGCGAGGGTGCGCGAAGCGCTGTTCGGCCTCGGAGCCTACGTCGGAAAGGTCCTGGTCCGACGGACCGGCGCGACGTGGATCGACTTCGACGCCGACCAGCGGTCCTACTTCGGGGAGCCGACCGGGGTACGCATGCCGGACGGCCGGGTGTGGAACCCCTTGGGCAAGGTCCGCAACTGTTTCGCGGTGGGAAGCTCCCCGGAATCGCTCCGCACGTTTTATCCGACCCTGCATGGCAGGGCTCCGGGGCCAGTGGCCTGACACCGAGAGGAAAGCCGGCGCCCTGCCCGTGCCCGACACGTGCAGCGCCGGGCAATCCGTCCTCAGCCTCTGAAACCGACAGTCTCCCGGCTCGACCTGAAAGTCCCTGAGAAGTCCCACAGACCGAGCCGAACCCCCTCCTGGCTTGCATAAGTGCTGGTCAGGAGGGGCTTCGTGCTGTCTTTTCCTAGAGACTTCAAATGTCCCGGAAGATCTCGATCTGTGCCCCGATCGAGTTCAGCCGCTCCGCCAGGTCCTCGTAACCGCGGTTGATGACGTACACGTTGCGCAGCACGGACGTGCCCTCCGCCGCCATCATCGCCAGCAGGACGACCACGGCCGGGCGCAGCGCCGGCGGGCACATCATCTCCGCGGCGCGCCAGCGGGTCGGGCCCTCGACCAGGACGCGGTGCGGGTCGAGCAACTGGAGGCGGCCGCCGAGGCGGTTGAGGTCGGTCAGGTAGATGGCGCGGTTGTCGTAGACCCAGTCGTGGATGAGGGTCTTGCCCTGGGCCGTCGCCGCGATCGCCGCGAAGAACGGGACGTTGTCGATGTTCAGGCCCGGGAACGGCATCGGGTGGATCTTGTCGATCGGCGCCTCCAGCTTGGAGGGGCGGACGGTGAGGTCCACCAGGCGCGTACGGCCGTTGTCGGCGAAGTACTCCGGCGTGCGGTCGTGGTCGAGGCCCATCTCCTCCAGGACCGCGAGCTCGATCTCCAGGAACTCGATGGGCACCCGGCGGACCGTCAGCTCCGACTCCGTCACCACGGCCGCGGCCACCAGGCTCATCGCCTCGACCGGGTCCTCGGAGGGGGAGTAGTCCACGTCGACGTCGATGGTGGGCACGCCGTGCACGGTGAGCGTGGTGGTGCCGATGCCGTCGACCTTGACGCCCAGCGTCTCCAGGAAGAAACACAGGTCCTGGACCATGTAGTTGGAGGACGCGTTGCGGATGACGGTCGTGCCGTCGTGGCGCGCGGCGGCGAGCAGCGCGTTCTCGGTGACCGTGTCCCCGCGCTCGGTCAGCACGATCGGGCGGTCGGGCGCGACGGAACGGTCGACCACCGCGTGGTACTGGCCCTCCGTCGCGGCGATGTCCAGGCCGAACCGGCGCAGCGCGATCATGTGCGGCTCGACGGTGCGCGTGCCGAGGTCGCAGCCGCCGGCGTACGGCAGCATGAAGCGGTCCAGGCGGTGCAGCAGCGGGCCGAGGAACATGATGATGGAGCGGGTGCGGCGGGCGGCGTCCGCGTCGATGGCCGGGAGGTCCAGCTCGGCCGGCGGCACGATCTCCAGGTCGACGCCGTCGTTGATCCAGCGGGTGCGTACGCCGATGGAGTTCAGCACCTCCAGGAGGCGGTAGACCTCCTCGATGCGGGCGACGCGGCGCAGCACGGTGCGCCCCTTGTTGAGCAGCGAGGCGCACAGCAGTGCCACGCACGCGTTCTTGCTCGTCTTCACGTCGATGGAGCCGGAGAGCCGGCGGCCGCCCACCACGCGCAGATGCATCGGACCGGCGTAGCCCAGCGAGACGATTTCGCTGTCCAGGGCTTCGCCGATCCGGGCGATCATCTCAAGGCTGATGTTCTGGTTGCCGCGCTCGATCCGATTGACGGCGCTCTGGCTGGTGTTGAGCGCCTCGGCGAGCTGCGTCTGCGTCCACCCGCGGTGCTGCCGGGCGTCACGGATGAGCTTGCCGATGCGTACGAGGTAGTCGTCTGACATGAGGATGAGGTTATCTCAGATATGAGATGGTGCCTCCTGGGGGGTCCATTCGGGTGACGTGACGTCAGTGTCCCCTGGTCCGGCGGGCCCGAGTGGTCCGACGCCACCCGAAAGGTCCGGGCAAATCCATCGATGTCGTACGACGTCCCGTACTGCTACGGGTGTGGCGAGGGCCGTTCCCGCCGCCGGTGGTGATGGACCACGACTTCTTGTTGATGTTCAGCCGCACCCCCGGAAGGATCCGGAAACTCTTGCGAAACGTGAGCGGCATTCCTGTGCCCCTTTCCCGTCCGGAACTGACTTCGTCTCAGTCGGTTACCCCGCTCGGGCGCACTGATGGCATGCGGTGGCGGCGTGGCGGCGGAAGGGCGGGGTGAGGCACGGCGTGCCGGGTGTCCTTTGACGGCGAAGTTGGTCGGTTGCGATGCCCTGACCTTGAGCGACTCGACTGGTTCGATGGCGAACGATCGCTCTCGGCGGGTGCCTCTCGTGTCCCGTCCCGGGTGATCCGGTCCGAAGCCGCAGCTGTGACCTGGGGCGACCGGAACGGTCGGGACACCTGGGTGGCCGAGAAAATCCCGGTTGATCCGGGACCTGGCGTCTGGATACTGGCTGTCGTCCCAGTTCGAACTGGACAGTGGAAGGGCCTGCGAGATTGACCATGCACGAGGACCAAGTGGACGTGACCACCGACATCGTTGCGACCTTGATCCAAGAACAGTTCCCTCAGTGGAGCGGCAAGGCGATCCGACCCCTGTCGTCGACCGGGACGGTCCACGCCATCTTCCGCATCGGGGACGACCTCTCCGCACGTTTCCCGCTGCGTCTGACCGATGCCGCGGAGGCGCTGGCGGTTCTGGAACGGGAAGCCCGGGCGAGCGCGGAGCTGGCACAGGTGTCTCGGTTCCCCGTTCCGGAACCCGTCGCCCTGGGAAAGCCTGGAGCGGGTTGTCCCATGCCGTGGTCGGTCCAGACGTGGCTGCCGGGAACGGTCGCCTTCGATGCCGACCCGAGTGGGTCGGACGCTTTCGCCGAGGACCTCGCGGCCTTCATCGCAGCCCTGCGGGAAGCCGAGACGCGGGGTCGGCTTTTCAGCGGCGACAATCGCGGCGGCGTTCTCGCTCACCACGACGCCTGGATGGAGAAGTGCTTCGAGGCGAGCCAGGGGCTGCTGGACGTGCCCCGGCTGCGCCGACTGTGGAGCCGCTTCCGGGAGTTGCCGCGCACAAGTGCCGACGTGATGAGCCACGGCGACCTGATTCCCGGCAATGTGCTCGTCGCGGGAGACCGGCTCGGCGGCGTCCTCGACACCGGCGGATTCGGCCCGGCCGACCCCGCGCTGGATCTGGTCAGCGCCTGGCACCTGTTGCGGCCGGGCCCACGGGAAGTGCTCCGGCGGACACTGGCCTGTGACGATCTGGAGTGGGAGCGCGGCAAGGCATGGGCGTTCGAACAGGCGATGGGGCTCGTCTGGTACTACGTCGAGAGCAATCCGACGATGAGCCGAATGGGGCGCCGGACACTCGACCGCATTCTGGAGTCGACGAAGTGATGTCGCCCCGGTCGTAGGCCGCGACAGAGACGACCGCTTGCCACCCTCACCGGAACAGCACCGACATGAACAGGTCGGCTGAGGCGGGACATCTCTGCTCGATTCGGGAAATCACTGAAAGTGACCCTGCGGAGAGCGGCCGCATCCGCGCCGGCCATCAGTGGGACCGGTGTCGCGAAGATCTCCCGGAGTCGGTCCACGACCGGCCCACGCCGGCACCGGGGACGCCGGTGGCGCGACGGTCACCGCACGTTCGCCGGCAGCACTTCCTCCGGAACCCCGACCCGCTCGAAGCCCCACCCGGCTTGACGGCGGGCCAGGCGCGTCACCTCGAACGCTTTCGTGTCTCTCGGCTCGATCCGCTCATCGGCACGGACGTCGACGACCACCGCCGAGCCATCCGTGCGGCGCACGAAGCAGTCCGGGCACGCGCGCGTGGCGGCGCTCACGCTCGCCGTCATGGCCGGTGCAACCAGAACGGCTGCGAGGCGATCCCCACCACCCCCGGGATCGAAGTACCTCAGCACAAGCCGGTCCCGTTCCGGCCACGACTCGAAACCGACGTGCCGCCCGGTCGTCGCCGCCCGGTGCCGGCCCGGGAAGTGGCGCTCACCGCGCGACCGGCGAAACGGCCGCACCGCGGGCACGTCCTCGAACCGAACCGTCACGCAGTCCAACAGCGGACGCCGCCGACACGCGCGCACAGCATCCACGTACGACGGCTCGACGTACGGCTCGGTGAGATCCACCCCGACCGGTACGGCCACCCGGCACCCCCGGTACGTCCCCTCGTGCGACCGGGTTCGCCGGCAAGGAAGCCCGAACGACGGGGTTCGCTGCCAAACGCCTCGGTATGGATGACAGCGGAGAGCCGGGCCCGGGCATGACCATTCGGCCCTCGTGTATTAGAGTTATCTCGACATCGAGATATCTGCCGAGGCGCACCGCAGCCGCCACCCTGGTAAGGGCTACCTAACTTAGTCTTACCTTAGCGGACAGGCCAGGGCGGCGTGGCGGCAGGATGCGGTGGTACGTACGCGCACATCAATGAAGGAGACTGTCGTGTCGGCGAACAGCTTCGACGCCCGCAGCACGCTGCAGGTGGGCGACGAGTCGTACGAGATCTTCCGGCTGGACAAGGTCGAGGGCTCCGCGCGCCTTCCCTACAGCCTGAAGGTGCTGCTGGAGAACCTGCTCCGCACCGAGGACGGCGCGAACATCACCGCCGACCACATCCGCGCCCTGGGCGGCTGGGACTCCCAGGCCCAGCCGTCGCAGGAGATCCAGTTCACGCCGGCCCGCGTGATCATGCAGGACTTCACCGGCGTCCCCTGTGTCGTGGACCTCGCCACCATGCGTGAGGCCGTCAAGGAGCTCGGCGGCGACCCGAACAAGATCAACCCGCTCTCCCCGGCCGAGATGGTCATCGACCACTCCGTCATCGCCGACAAGTTCGGCACCAACGACGCCTTCAAGCAGAACGTCGACCTGGAGTACGGCCGCAACCGCGAGCGCTACCAGTTCCTGCGCTGGGGCCAGACCGCCTTCGACGACTTCAAGGTCGTCCCGCCCGGCACCGGCATCGTCCACCAGGTGAACATCGAGCACCTGGCCCGTGTCGTCATGGTCCGCGACGGCAAGGCCTACCCCGACACCCTGGTCGGCACCGACTCGCACACCACCATGGTCAACGGCCTCGGCGTGCTCGGCTGGGGCGTCGGCGGCATCGAGGCCGAGGCCGCGATGCTCGGCCAGCCGGTCTCCATGCTGATCCCGCGCGTCGTCGGCTTCAAGCTCACCGGTGAGCTCAAGCCCGGCACCACCGCCACCGACCTGGTGCTCACCATCACCGAGATGCTGCGCAAGCACGGCGTCGTCGGCAAGTTCGTCGAGTTCTACGGCGAGGGCGTGGCCGCCACCTCCCTGGCCAACCGCGCCACCATCGGCAACATGTCGCCGGAGTTCGGCTCCACCGCCGCGATCTTCCCCGTGGACGACGAGACGCTGAACTACATGCGCCTGACCGGCCGCAGCGACCAGCAGGTCGCGCTCGTCGAGGCGTACGCCAAGGAGCAGGGCCTCTGGCTGGACCCGCAGGCCGAGCCGGACTTCTCCGAGAAGCTCGAGCTGGACCTCTCCACCGTCGTCCCCTCCATCGCCGGCCCGAAGCGCCCGCAGGACCGCATCGTCCTTGCCGACGCCAAGGCCCAGTTCGCCCAGGACGTGCGCAACTACGTCAAGGACGGCGGCGACGTCGACGAGGCGAGCAAGGAGTCCTTCCCGGCCTCCGACGCCCCGGCCATCTCCAACGGCGCGCCCTCGCACCCGGTCGAGGTCACCGCAGCCGACGGCACGACCTACACGCTGGACCACGGCGCGGTGACGGTCGCGGCCATCACCTCCTGCACCAACACCTCCAACCCGTACGTCATGGTCGCCGCCGCGCTGGTGGCCAAGAAGGCGGTGGAGAAGGGCCTGACCCGCAAGCCGTGGGTCAAGACCACCCTCGCCCCGGGTTCCAAGGTCGTCACCGACTACTTCGAGAAGGCGGGCCTCACCCCGTACCTCGACAAGGTCGGCTTCAACCTCGTCGGCTACGGCTGCACCACCTGCATCGGCAACTCCGGTCCGCTGCCGGAGGAGGTCTCCAAGGCGGTCAACGAGCACGACCTCGCCGTCACCTCGGTGCTCTCCGGCAACCGCAACTTCGAGGGCCGGATCAACCCCGACGTCAAGATGAACTACCTGGCGTCCCCGCCGCTGGTCGTCGCCTACGCGCTCGCCGGTTCCATGAAGGTGGACATCACCCGCGAGGCCCTCGGGTACGACCAGGACAACAACCCGGTCTTCCTGAAGGACATCTGGCCCTCCGAGGCCGAGGTCAACGACGTCGTGGCGAACGCCATCGGCGAGGACATGTTCGCCAAGTCCTACGCCGACGTCTTCGCCGGTGACGCCCAGTGGCAGGCGCTGTCCATCCCGACCGGTGACACCTTCGAGTGGGACGCCGAGTCCACCTACGTGCGCAAGCCCCCGTACTTCGAGGGCATGGGCATGGAGCCGGCCCCGGTCGAGGACATCTCCGGCGCCCGTGTGCTCGCGAAGCTGGGCGACTCGGTCACCACCGACCACATCTCCCCGGCCGGCGCCATCAAGGCCGACACCCCGGCCGGCAAGTACCTCACGGAGCACGGCATCGAGCGCCGCGACTTCAACAGCTACGGCTCGCGCCGCGGCAACCACGAGGTCATGATCCGCGGTACGTTCGCCAACATCCGCCTGCGCAACCAGATCGCGCCGGGCACCGAGGGCGGCTACACCCGCGACTTCACCCAGGACGGCGGTCCGGTGTCGTTCATCTACGACGCCTCCCGCAACTACATCGAGCAGGGCATCCCGCTGGTCGTCCTGGCCGGCAAGGAGTACGGCTCCGGTTCGTCCCGCGACTGGGCCGCCAAGGGCACCGCGCTGCTCGGCGTCAAGGCCGTCATCGCCGAGTCCTACGAGCGCATCCACCGCTCGAACCTCATCGGCATGGGCGTCCTGCCGCTGCAGTTCCCCGAGGGCCACACCGCCGAGTCCCTCGGCCTGACCGGCGAGGAGGCCTTCTCCGTCGCCGGCGTCACCGAGCTGAACGAGGGCACCACCCCGCGCACGGTGAAGGTCACCACCGACACCGGTGTCGAGTTCGACGCGGTCGTCCGCATCGACACCCCCGGTGAGGCCGACTACTACCGCAACGGCGGCATCCTGCAGTACGTGCTGCGCAGCCTGATCCGCAAGTAAGCGGTCCGGCAGGGCGGACGAGGGCCGTATCTCCGGTGACGGGGGTACGGCCCTCGCCCTTGTCGATGCCGCCGGCCGGCCTACGGCACAACTCGCCTGTGCGGCAACCGTTTACAATCGCGCCGCCCGGCGCTACCGTCCCCTCACGGGCGAGGTGGGAGCGCTCCCATGCTCAGGTGGACCGGAACCCGCCGTTGGGACCTGCCGCCTCGCCCCTTCCACGCACCCCTGCATGATCCGTCAACCCCACAGTCGCGGACAGGTGTGTCATGATCACAACAAGACCGGGGGGCGAAGCGACTCCCCGATCAGCGCTCCCCAACCGCACCCGAGCCCTCTTCCTCGTCCTGGTCTCCCTGCTCGCCACCGTCCCGGCCATCGGCCTGGTCGTGACGGCGGGCGGTGAGGCGGAAGCCCACGGCACGCCCATGAAGCCCGGCAGCCGCACCTTCCTGTGCTGGCAGGACGCGTTGACCGGCACCGGCGAGATCAAGCCGGTCAACCCGGCCTGCAAGACCGCCGCCCAGGTCAGCGGCACCACACCCTTCTACAACTGGTTCTCCGTCCTGCGCTCCGACGGCGCCGGCCGCACCCGGGGCTTCGTGCCCGACGGGGAGCTGTGCAGCGGCGGGAACACCAGCTTCACCGGGTTCAACACGCCCAGCGCCGACTGGCCGCTCACCCATCTCACCGCGGGCGCGACCGTCGACTTCTCCTACAACGCCTGGGCCGCGCACCCCGGTTGGTTCTACGTGTACCTCACCAAGGACGGCTTCGACCCGACGCGCACCCTCACCTGGGCCGACCTGGAGGAGCAGCCCTTCCTCACCGTCGACCACCCGCCGCTCAACGGGTCCCCGGGCAGTGTCGAGGCCGACTACCGCTGGAGCGGACAGCTCCCGGAGGGCAAGTCCGGCCGCCACGTCATCTACATGGTCTGGCAGCGCTCGGACAGCCAGGAGACCTTCTACTCCTGCTCCGACGTCGTCTTCGACGGCGGCAACGGCGAGGTGACCGGCGTCAAGGACCCCGGAAACCCGACCGACCCCGACCCCGTCCCCGGAGAGTGCACCGCCACCCGCCGTACGACGGGCAGCTGGAGCGGCGGCCACCAGTCCGAGGTGACCGTCACCAACAGCGGCGACGTGCCGATGCTCGGCTGGATGGTCGACTGGACCCTCCCGGACGGCCAGAGCGTCGACAGCCTGTGGAGCGGCAACGCCACCTACGACGGCCAGGACGTGATGGTCCACAACGCCGGTTACAACGGCTCCCTCGATCCGGGGGAGAGCGCGACGTTCGGCTACGTGGTCTCCGGTCCGGGCGGTGACAGTACGACGTCCCTGCCCTGCCGGGTCGGCTGAACCGCCCCCGTGGGCGGCCCCGATGGCGTGTCCGGTCGTCATCGGTGTCGCCCACGGGCCCTTTCAGTCACCCAACAGCAAGGCGAGCCAGTCCAGTTGGCGCCGCACATGCACAGCTTCCCCGCCCTCGTGCCCGTTGAAGGGATAGGCGTGGAGCACCTTGGCCGGATCCCCGCCCGTGCGTTCCGCGTACCGGTGGAACGCCGCGTACGCCCCGCTCGGCGGGCAGACCGTGTCGCGCAGCCCGACCCCGAAGTGGAGGGCACCGGGGGCGCCCTCATTCTGGTGCACCGGAGACCGGAGAGGTACCCGCCGGCCTGCGGAAATCCATGGAAAAGGCGGGCCCGGACAAGGTCCGGACCCGCCATGTGAGCGGAGGTCGGCTCAGCTCAGCAGTTCCACCTCCGCCAGCGTCGCCTCACCGGTCAGCACCAGCCGGTAGTGGCCGTAGGCCTTCGGCCGGTCGACCGAGAAGGCGCGTGTCTGGCGGTCCCAGCGGAAGGACTCGTCCGTCCGCCGGTCGAGGTCCGCCCATGTCGTCCCGTCGGCCGAGCCCTGCAGCACCCAGCCCGTGGGCGCCTTGGCGTGGTCCGAGGAGGTCAGCGTGTACTGCACCGCCTCGGTGTCCCCGGTGACGGGCAGCTCCACGGTGGACACCGTGGCGCCGGTCGCCGACGTGTCGTCGAACAGGGCGCCCTCGCCCTTCAGCGCGTCCTTGCGGGGTGTCGGCACCTCGTCGTCCTTCGTGATCGACACGGGCGCCGCGTTCTTGCCCGTGCCCCACGACGACGGACGCGAGCCCATGTCGAACTCCAGGACACCGCCCTTGGAGATCACCGAGTGCGGCAGCGAAGTGGAGTTCCAGCGCTTGCCGTTGACCTTCAGGCCCTGCACGTAGATGTTCTTCGCGCTGTTCTTCGGCGCCTTGACGACCAGCTCGCGGCCGTTCTCCAGGTGCACGGTCACCTTCTTGAACAGCGGGGAGCCGATGGCGTACTCGCCGCTGCCCATCACCAGCGGGTAGAAGCCGAGCGAGGAGAACAGGTACCAGGCCGACTGCTCGCCGTTGTCCTCGTCGCCGTGGTAGCCCTGGCCGATCTCGCTGCCGGTGTACAGACGGGACAGCACCTCGCGCACGTTCTTCTGCGTCTTCCAGGGCTGCCCGGCCGCGTCGTACATGTACAGGGCGTGGTGCGCGACCTGGTTGGAGTGGCCGTACATGCCCATCCGGACGTCCCGCGCCTCGGTCATCTCGTGGATGACACCGCCGTAGGAGCCCTTGAACTCAGGGGAGGCCGTCTCGGGCGTGGACAGGTACTCGTCGAGCTTGTCACCGAGGCCGTCCCGGCCGCCGTACAGGTTGGCCAGACCGCGGCTGTCCTGCGGGGCGGTGAAGGCGTAGCCCCAGCCGTTGGTCTCCGTGTAGTCGTGGCCCCACACGCGCGGGTCGTACTTCGAGGACTCGACCCGCCAGTCGCCCTTGATGCTCTTGCCCTGGAAGAACCCGGCCTCGGAGTCGAAGAGGTTCACGTAGTCCTGGGCGCGGTCGAGGAAGTACGCGGACTCCTCCTGGTAGCGCTTCTCGCCCGTCTTCTCGTAGAGGGCCTCGCCCATCTTGGCGATGCCGTAGTCGTTGAGGTAGCCCTCCAGCGCCCACGACAGGCCCTCGTGGGTGTCGGTGCCGGTGTAGCCGAGGAACGGAGAGGTCGCCATGCCCTTGCGGCCCACACCGGAGGACGGCGGCACGACGGTGGCGTTCTTCACCGCCGCGTCGTACGCGGCCTCCGCGTCGAAGTCGACGCCCTTGACGTACGCGTCGGCGAACGCGACGTCCGAGGAGGTGCCGGTCATCAGGTCGGCGTAGCCGGGGGAGGACCAGCGCGAGGTCCAGCCGCCGTCCTTGTAGTGCTGCACGAACCCGTCGACCAGCTCACCGGCCTTGGACGGGGTCAGGAAGGAGTACGCCGGCCAGGTGGTCCGGTAGGTGTCCCAGAAGCCGTTGTTGACGTACACCTTGCCGTCGACGATCTTCGCGCCGGTGTGCGTCGGGGTGTCGGCCTTCTCCATCTTCGAGAAGGGAGAGGCGTACATGTACTTCCCGTCGACCTTCTCGTGGCCCGCGTTCGGGTACAGGTACAGCCGGTAGAGGCTGGAGTAGAGGGTGGTCAGCTGGTCGGGGGTGGCGCCCTCGACCTCGACCTTGCCGAGGATGCGGTCCCACTGGCGCTGGGCGCTCTTCCTGACCGCCTCGAAGTCGCGGCCCTCGGGGATCTCCTGGCGCAGGTTGTCCTTCGCCTGGTCGACGCTGATCAGCGAGGTGGCCAGGCGCAGCGTGACCCGGCGGTCGTCGCCCGCGTCGAAGCGCAGGTGGCCCTTGACGCCGCTCGCGTCGCCCCCGGTGACCTTCTGGTCGAACTCGCCGTAGACGAACATCCGGGTCGCGCCCGTGGACAGCCCGGACTTGACGTCCGAGTAGCCGGTGAAGGTGCCGTTCTCCTTGTCGAGGGTCAGGCCGGCCTGGTCGGTGACGTTGTCGAACAGCACGCTCGCGTCGTCACCGGGGTAGGTGAAGCGCATCATCGCCGCGTGGTCCGTCGGCGCCATCTCGGCCTTGAGGCCGTTCTCGAACCGCACGCCGTAGTAGTACGGCCGCGCGGTCTCGTTCTCGTGCCGGAACGCCAGCTCGCGCTCCTCACGGCCGGTTTCCGGGGTGCCGGAGGCGGCCGACGGCATCACCTGGAAGGTCTGCCGGTCACCCATCCAGGGGCTCGGCTCGTGGCTCGCACTGAACGCCTGGATCGTCGGCAGGTTGTCCGCGTTGTTGCCGCGCGCGTAGTCGTACAGCCAGCTCAGCGAACCGGCGTTGGTGACCGGGGTCCAGAAGTTGAACCCGTGCGGCACGGCCGTCGCGGGGAAGTTGTTGCCGCGGGAGAACCCGCCGCTGGAGTTGGTGCCGCGGGTCGTCACCGCGTAGTCGGAGAGGTGGGCCTTCGGCCGCTCCGGCTTCACCGGCTTCAGCACCACGTCGTCCAGCCAGCCGCGGAACCTGGTCTCGCCCTTGGGGGAGTCGTACGCCACCAGGATCCGGTCGACGGTCTTTCCGGCGGCCACCGAACCGATCCGGGAGGCCACGTTGTTCCACTGGTTGACGTAGAGGATCTTCGACGCGCCCTGCCCCCGCGGGGTGAGCGGGAACCCGTGCTGGTCGGTGGCGCGCAGGTCGCTCAGGTAGGTACCGTCGGTGAAAGCGAGGTCGACGGAGACGTTGGTGGAGTCGTAGTCGAGGTCGCCGTCCGCCATCGACGGGAAGACGCGGTACGACAGTTCGGTGTTCCGGTCGACTCTCGTGTTGACGTCGAACACCTTGTTGTAGGAGTAGGCCCGCCCGTCGGCGGTGTGCCGGCCGGCGTACCGCAGGGCGCGCTTCCCGGTGAATCCGGCGCCCGCCTTGGCCGTCGGCGAGCCGGTGGGGCCGCGGTCGACCAGCGAGAGCATGTCCTGCGGAATGGGCGCCTCGTCGTCGCCGGTGGAGAACTGGACGTCGGCGAGCTGGATTATGCCGCCGCTGCCGTTCCTGGTGATCTCCAGCCGGAAGTGCCGGTACTCGGCGACGGCCGCCGCGTCGATGTCGTAGATCTTGGTCTGGAAGCGCTCCGCGAACGTCTCGCCCGAACGGGTGTCGAGGGTCTTCCAGTCCTCGCCGTCGGTGGAGCCCTTGAGGGTCCAGTCCCTCGGGTCCCGCTCGGCGGCGTCGTTGGCGGACGTGAGGGCGTAACGGACCGCCTTGACGGGCGCGTCCAGGTCGAACTCCACCCAGCCGGTGGACTCGAAGGCCAGCCACTTGCTGCTCGGCTCGCCGTCGACGAGGTTCTCCTTCACCTCCCCGCCGCCGGTGTTCTCCGCGCTGGCGCGGACGTCCGTGACATGGTCGGTGACATTGCCCGGAATGCCGGAGCTGTAACCGCCGTCCACACCCGAGGCGCGCTTGTCGCCGCCCGGTGCGGTGTCGACGGTGTTCTGCCAGTCCGGGGCGGGCTCCCCGGACTCGAACGACGACGCGAACCCGCGGTCCGCCTTCGGTGGTGCCTGGGGCAGTGCCACCGCGACGCCCTGGGAACCCGCGGTCAAAGCGAAGGCGGTCGCCGCGACGACCGCCGTACCCCATCTGTGCCGAACCCTGCTGTGCATGCGTGAGTACCCTCCCTGCGCCAGACAACGTTGTCAATCAGCTGCGCAAGGTCCAGTAGTGCGTCAAGTGGCCCGTGGTGTCAAGGGGTTCGAATGCGGCATTCCAGTTCAACGGCAATGATTCCCCCGCCGGGGGCCGATATTTCCGCGAGGTCTCAACTCGGAAAAGACCGGAGGCGAACCTTGCATTCGATCTTGCTCCGGCGGCGTGAAGTGGACTATACCTGTCGGCACTCCGGGGCGTCTTCACCGCACCCGACCTGTACCAGCCGCACTTCCTGCACGACCCAGCGTGACCCGAACGCGGTGCCGGGAAGGATCCGGTTCACCGCCTGAGTCCTGGAGAAGGCGAGGACTTGAGCATGGGATCCACTTCCGCCGAGAACGACGGCACCGGTTCTGCCGGGAGCACCGGCAACAGGGACGAGGGCACGGCCGGCGTGGGACGCCGCGCACTGATCAAGCGGTCCGCCGCGCTCGGCCTGGTTTCCGTACCGGCGATGGGCTTCCTGTCCGCGTGTGCCAGCGGGGGCGGGGACGACAACTCCGGTGACAACGAGGGCAAGACGTCCGAGTCCAACCCGTTCGGCGTCAAGAAGGGCAGCAAACTCGACGTCGTCATCTTCAAGGGCGGTTACGGCGACGACTACGCCAAGGCGTGGGAGGCCGCCTTCAAAAAGCAGTGGGGCGTCACCTCCGTCCACACCGGCACCCAGGAGATCACGGGCAAGCTCCAGCCCCGGTTCAACGCCGGCAATCCGCCGGACATCGTGGACGACTCGGGCAACCAGCAGATCCCGATCGACGTGCTGGCCAAGAACGACCAGCTCCTCGACCTCGCCGAAGTGCTGGACGCCCCGTCGGTCGACGACCCGGACAAGAAGGTCCGTGACACCCTCATTCCCGGCACGCTCGACGCCGGAATGCAGGAGGGCAAGGTCGTCGCCCTCAACTACATCTACACGGTGTGGGGTCTGTGGTACTCCGGCAAGCTCTTCGAGGAGAAGGGCTGGGAGGCCCCCAAGACCTGGGACGACTTCCTCGCCATCTGCAAGGACGCCAAGTCCCAGGGCATCGGAGGCCTCGCCCACCAGGGCAAGTACCCGTACTACATCAACGTCGCCATCATGGACCTGATCGCCAAGAAGGGCGGCCTGGACGCCATGAAGGCGATCGACAACCTCGACCCCAAGGCGTTCGTCGGCTCCGACGCCGCGCAGGAGGCCATCGAGGCCGTCTACGAGGTCGTCGAGAAGGGCCTTCTGATGCCCGGTACGAACGGTCTGACCCACACCGAGTCGCAGACCCGCTGGAACCAGTACAAGGCCGCCTTCATCACCAGCGGTTCCTGGCTCGAGAACGAGCAGCTCAAGACGACACCGGCGGACTTCGACATGAAGTTCCTGCCGATGCCCCTGCTGCCGGGCAGCGCGCTGCCGTTCGAGGCGATCCGGGCCGGCTCCGGTGAGCCCTTCATCATCCCGTCCAAGGCCGGCAACCTCCCCGCGGCCAAGGAGTTCATGCGCAGGATGCTCTCCAAGGAGTGGTCGACGCTGTTCGCCAAGGAGGCGAACTCGCTGACCATCCTCAAGGACGGCGTCGACCCGGACGTCGAACTGCGTCCGGGCACCCAGTCCACGGTCGAGGCCTCCAAGGCGGCCGGCGACAACACCTTCCGCTTCCTGTACACCGAGTGGTACAGCGAGATGAACTCCGCCATCGAGAACGCCTCCAACGAGCTGATGGCCAAGCGCATTCAGCCCAAGGAGTGGCTCAAGCGCGCGCAGGCCGCGGTCGACAAGCAGGCCGAGGACCCGGCCTCGAAGCAGAACCGCCGCGACTGATCCCGCTCGACCGACCGCGTTCCGGGCCGGGGTGACTCCCGGCCCGGAACGGCCACACCCAGGGGCAGGAACGCCATGCGTAAAGGGCAGCACCGGTTCGTCGCGGGATTCCTCTTCCTTCCCGTGGCGCTCTATCTGATCTTCGTGATCTGGCCGTACATCCAGACGTTCGGTTATTCACTGACCGACTGGAAGGGCCAGTCGCAGACCTTCAACTTCGTCGGCCTGGACAACTACACGGCGTTGTTCAAGGACGACATCTTCATGGGTGCCATCTGGCACAACATCCTGTTCCTGGTGTTCATCCCGGTGATCACCATTCTGCTCGCGCTGTTCTTCGCCTTCATGCTGAACGCGGGCGGACGCGGGCGTTCCGGAGGCGTTTCGGGGGTCGCCGGATCCAAGTACTACCGGGTCGTCTATTTCTTTCCGCAGGTGCTTTCCCTGGCCATCATGGCGGTGCTCTTCGGAGCGGTGTACCGCAGTGACGGCGGTGGAATGCTCAACGGCGCCCTGATCGAACTCGGGCTCGTCGACAAGAACAGTCCGGTGGAATGGCTCAACGAGCCCGACATGGTGCTCTGGGCACTCGTCGCGGTGGTCGTCTGGCACGGCGTCGGCTTCTATCTGGTGCTGTTCTCCGCCGCCATGCAGTCCATTCCCCGGGACATCTACGAGGCCGCGCTGATCGACGGCGCCGGCCGCGCGCAGTCCTTCTTCCGCATCACGCTGCCACTGCTGTGGGACTCCGTACAGACCGCCTGGGTCTACCTCGGCATCGCGGCGATGGACATGTTCATCCTGGTCTCCACCATGACCTCGGGCCGGGGCTACGGCGGCGGCCCCGACCATGCCAGCGAGGTCATGTCGACCGTGATGATGCGGAACTTCCTCGTGTACGGCCGGAGCGGCTACGCCTGCGCCATGGGCGTCTTCATGCTGCTCCTCACCCTGATCGTGTCCGTGGTCATGCTGCGCGCCACCCGTCGCGAGCGCATCGAGTTCTGAGGCGGAGTAACGACGATGAGCGCACCCCTCAAGGAAACCGCCCCCACCGGGGGCCCCACCCCGCCTCCGCCGCCGGTGACCAAGGGCACCGTCCGCCCCGGCGACCGGCGCGGCGAAGGCGTCGTACTGAACGTCTTCTCGCACGGCTTCCTCGTCGTGTGGGCGGTGCTGATCGTGCTGCCACTGCTGTGGCTGGTGCTCAGCTCCTTCAAGACCGACACACAGATCGGCGGCTCCGCGTTCGGCTGGCCGCGGAACTGGGACCCGGACGTGTTCTCCCGCGCCTGGGAGAAGGGCATCGGGGACTACTTCACCAGCACGGTCGTCGTCCTCGTCATGTCCGTGCCGCTGACGATGCTGTTCGGTTCCATGGCGGCCTATGTGCTGGCCCGCTACGAGTTCCGGGGCAACCGCCTGCTGTACTACTTCTTCGTCGCGGGCGCGATGTTCCCCGTGTTCCTCGCCCTGGTGCCGCTGTTCTTCATGGTCAAACGGCTCGACATGCTGAACACCTACCACGGCCTGGCGCTGGTGTACGTCGCCTACTCGCTGCCGTTCACGGTGTTCTTCATGCACGCCTTCTTCCGGACCCTGCCCACGGCGGTCTTCGAGGCGGCGATCCTCGACGGTGCCTCGCACACCCGGACCTTCTTCCAGGTGATGCTGCCGATGGCCAAGCCCGGTCTGCTCAGCGTCGGGATCTTCAACACACTGGGGCAGTGGAACCAGTACATCCTCCCTACGGTGCTGATGCAGCCGCAGAGCGGTGACGATCCGGAACGCTATGTGCTGACCCAGGGGCTCATCCAGCTCCAGCAGCAGCAGGGCTACGCCGCGGACCTCCCGGTGCTCTTCGCGGGAGTGACGATCGCCATGGTGCCCATGCTGGTGGTCTACCTGTCCTTCCAGCGCCAGGTGCAGGCGGGCCTCACCTCCGCAACCCTGAAGTAGACCACTGGTACCGCCTTGAAGTGACGCACCGGAACCCCTCGTGCACACGCCGCTTTCGTCCCAGGGAGCGGCGTGTGCACGTGTGTCCATGCACCCGGAAACGGTTCAACCTCTTGACGGGAGGCGACCCGAACGGCTCATCTTAGAGTTCACTAGTTGGACATGAGAGGGGCCTCACCGAAGCGGCCCCGCGCGCAGGAGGTCGTCGTGGAGACTCCGGGGTCGCAGTCGTCGCTGCACCGAGCCAACCTGGAGCGGGTCGTCCGAGCAGTACGTCTTGCGGGTTCCCTCACCCAGGCGGAGATCGCGAGGACGACCGGCCTGTCCGCGGCCACGGTCTCCAACATCGTCCGGGAACTGAAGGACGGCGGAACGGTCGAGGTCACGCCCACCTCGGCGGGCGGGCGCCGGGCGCGCAGCGTCTCGCTGAGCGGGGACGCCGGGATCGTCGTCGGGGTCGACTTCGGGCACACCCATCTGCGGGTCGCGGTCGGGAACCTCGCCCATCAGGTGCTGGCCGAGGAGTCCGAGCCACTGGACGTGGACGCCTCCTCGGCACAGGGACTCGACCGGGCGGAACAGCTGGTCAAGCGGCTGATCGAGGCGACCGGAGTGGACCCGTCCAAGGTCGCCGGCGTGGGTCTCGGCGTACCGGGGCCGATCGACGTGGAGTCCGGCACCCTGGGCTCGACCGCCATCCTGCCCGGCTGGACCGGCACCAAGCCCGCCGAGGAGCTGCGGGGGCGGCTCGGCGTGCCGGTGCACGTGGACAACGACGCCAACCTCGGCGCGCTCGGCGAGATGGTCTGGGGCAGTGGCCGGGGCGTGCGCGACCTGGCGTACATCAAGGTCGCCAGCGGTGTCGGCGCCGGTCTGGTGATCAATGGGAAGATCTATCGCGGCCCGGGCGGCACCGCGGGTGAAATCGGGCATATTACACTTGATGAATCCGGTCCCGTCTGCCGCTGCGGCAACCGTGGCTGCCTGGAGACCTTCACGGCCGCGCGCTATGTGCTCCCGCTGCTCCAGCCCAGTCACGGCACCGATCTCACGATGGAGGGCATCGTGCGGCTGGCGCGGGACGGAGACCCTGGCTGCCGTCGGGTGATCGCCGACGTCGGCCGCCACATCGGCAGTGGAGTCGCGAATCTCTGCAACCTGCTGAACCCGAGCCGGGTGGTCCTGGGCGGTGATCTCGCCGAGGCCGGTGAGCTGGTGCTCGGGCCGATCCGGGAGTCCGTCGGCCGCTATGCGATCCCCAGTGCGGCACGTCAACTGTCCGTTCTCCCCGGGGCACTTGGAGGCCGTGCCGAGGTGCTCGGAGCGCTCGCCCTCGCACTGAGCGAGATGGGCGATTCGACCCTTTTGGACGGCACTGCGACCGGGTCGCTCACCGCGGCCACCCCTGCCTTCACTTAGAGAACGGATGGCACCGTTGCCATCTCGTTAAGGATTTACTTCTTGACGTCGCACGTGTGGCCGAGTTGACTTCCAGCCACCTCGGCCGCAACGACGCGGCCTCGTCAGGGAGGTTTGTAGAAGTGAATACGCGTATGCGTCGTGCCGCCTTTGCCGTCGCCGCCGGTGCGATGGCCGTCTCGCTCGCCGCTTGCGGCAGCGCCGCCGAGTCGGGCGACAAGAAGGACTCGGGCGACTCCGCCGCCAAGGGCGACGACATCAAGGTCGGCCTGCTCCTGCCGGAGAACCAGACCGCGCGGTACGAGAAGTTCGACAAGCCCTTGATCGAGAAGAAGGTCAAGGAGCTCACGAACAACAAGGGCGAGGTCGTCTACGCCAACGCCAAGCAGGACGCCAGCCTGCAGAACCAGCAGGTCGACACGATGATCACCAACAAGGTGGACGTGCTCATCGTGGACGCCGTGGACTCCAAGGCCATCGCCGGCTCGGTGAAGAAGGCCAAGGACGCCGGCATCCCGGTCGTCGCCTACGACCGTCTCGCCGAGGGCCCGATCGACGCCTACACCTCGTTCGACAACGTGACCGTCGGCAAGACCCAGGGCGAGGCCCTCCTCGAGGCCCTGGGCGACAAGGCCAAGGACGGCCAGATCGTCATGATGAACGGGTCCTCCACCGACCCGAACGCCGCCCTCTTCAAGCAGGGCGCGCACTCCGTCCTCGACGGCAAGGTGAAGGTCGGCCGCGAGTACGACACCAAGGAGTGGAAGCCGGAGAACGCCAACGCCAACATGGAGGGCGCCATCTCCGCCCTCGGCAAGAAGAAGATCGTCGGCGTCTACTCCGCCAACGACGGCATGGCGGGTGGCATCATCACCGCCCTCAAGGCCGCCGGCATCGACAACGTCCCGGTCACCGGCCAGGACGCCGAGCTCGCGGGTGTGCAGCGCATCGTCACCGGTGAGCAGTACATGAGCGTCTACAAGCCGTACCCGCAGGAGGCCGACGTGGCCGCGGAGATGGCCGTGCTGCTGGCCCAGGGCAAGTCGCTGGACTCCCTCGCCAAGGACAAGGTCGACAGCCCCACCACCAAGGGTGTCGCCTCGGTTCTCGTCCCGGTCGTGTCGCTGACCAAGGAGAACATCAACGACACCGTGATCAAGGACGGCATCTACACCGTCCAGGAGATCTGCACGGACAAGTACAAGGCCGCCTGCGACAAGATCGGCCTCAAGTAAGCAGTCCCCGAGTCCCGTGACGGACGAGGGAGTCCGTGACCCGGACTCCCCGCACGGGACCGACTGCCACGCGCTCCGCCGGCGCCCCGCACACATCAGCCCCGCAAGCTACGCGGGGCGCCGGACGGAACACCCCCCATCAGAAACTTCTGCACAACCTCCCGCCGGGTCAGGCGGCGAAGGAGATGGTTCACGTGTCCGCTACGCCCGTGCTGGCGTTGCGCGGGGTCTCCAAGCGTTTCGGTGCCGTCCAGGCGCTCACCGACGTAGAGCTTGAGGTCCACGCCGGTGAGGTGGTCGCCCTGGTGGGCGACAACGGCGCCGGAAAGTCCACGCTGGTCAAGACGATCGCCGGCGTGCATCCCATCGATGAGGGATCCATCGAGTGGGACGGCAGGTCCGTCCAGATCAGCAAGCCGCACGACGCCCAGAACCTGGGCATCGCGACGGTCTACCAGGACCTCGCGCTGTGCGACAACATCGATGTCGTCGGCAACCTCTACCTGGGCCGGGAGCTCCGCAGGCGCGGAGTCCTGGACGAGGTGGAGATGGAGCGCCGCTCCCGCGAGCTCCTCGACACCCTCTCGATCCGCATCCCCAGCGTCCGGATCCCGATCGCCTCCCTCTCCGGCGGTCAGCGCCAGGTCGTGGCCATCGCCCGGTCCATGCTCGGCGAGCCGAAGCTGGTGATCCTGGACGAGCCCACCGCCGCCCTCGGCGTCGAGCAGACCGCGCAGGTCCTCGACCTCGTCGAGCGGCTGCGCGAGCGCGGCCACGCGGTCATCCTCATCAGCCACAACATGGCCGATGTGAAGGCCGTGGCCGACAAGGTCGCGGTCCTGCGCCTCGGGCGCAACAACGGCGTCTTCGAGGTCAAGTCGACCTCGCAGGAAGAGATCATCTCCGCCATCACCGGCGCCACGGACAACGCCGTGACCCGTCGTGCGGCGCGCACCAATGGGGAGATCAAGAAGTGAGCACCGAAAAGACCTCCACCCCCACCGAGGACCACGCCGTGGAGAACCCCGAGGCGGCCGCCGCGGCCGTCACCGTGGTCGACCCCCGGCTGCTGGTGCGCGAACAGGGCTTCCTGGGCTACTGGAACGAGTTCAAGCGGAAGATGAAGGCCGGTGACCTCGGCTCCATCCCCGTCGTGGTCGGCCTGCTGGTCATCTGGGCCATCTTCACCAGCCTGAACTCCAACTTCCTCACCGCCGGCAACTTCTCCGACATGTCCGTCGCCATGGTCGGCACGGGCATGATCGCCGTCGGTATCGTCTTCGTCCTGCTGCTCGGCGAGATCGACCTGTCGGTCGGCTCGGTCAGCGGTGTCGCCGGCGCCGCCTTCGCGGTCATGAACGTCACCCACGGGATGAACGAGGTGCTGGCCCTGGTGCTGGCGATCCTCAGCGGCACGGTGGCCGGCGCCCTCCACGGCGTCATCTTCGCCCGCATCGGCGTCCCGGCCTTCGCCGTGACCCTGGCCGGACTGCTGTTCTGGCAGGGCTTCATGCTGCAGATCCTCGGCGACAACGGCACCATCAACCTCGACTCCGAGGGCCTGGTCGTCAAGCTGACCAGCTACTACTTCTCGGACGTGGCCGCCGCCTACGGCCTGGCGATCGTCGTGACCGCGGGGTACTTCCTCGCCGCGTTCTTCGACAACCGCCGCCGCGAGGCCGCCGGTGTGCCGTCCCGCCCGCTGAACGAGATCATCGTGCGGACCGTACTGCTCGCGATCCTGGCGTTCGCCGCCGCGATCGTCTTCAACCAGTACAAGGGCCTGCCGCTGGCCGTGGTGATCTTCCTCGCGTTCCTGGTGCTCACGGACTTCGTGCTGCGCCGCACCGCGTACGGCCGCAAGGTCTTCGCGCTCGGCGGCAGCGTCGAGGCGTCCCGCCGTGCCGGTATCAACGTGGAGATGGTCCGGATCTCGGTCTTCGCGATCGCCGGTACGTTCGCCGCGATCGGCGGCCTGTTCGTCGCGTCGAAGATCGCCTCCGCCAACCAGGGCGCGGGTACCGGTGAGTTCCTGATGAACGTCATCGCCGCGGCCGTCATCGGCGGTACGTCGCTCTTCGGTGGCCGTGGCCGCACGTGGGACGCGCTGCTCGGTGTGATGGTGATCATCTCGATCACGTACGGTCTGGCGTTGGAGGGCATCGCCTCGCCGGTGCAGTACATGATCACCGGTGGTGTGCTGCTGGCGACCGTCGTCATCGACGCGGTCACCCGTAAGACCCAGAAGACGGCTGGGCGCGCGTAGCGTTTCGACTGCCGGTCCGCTGTGGTTGATCGCGCAGTTCCCCGCGCCCCTGGGTGCGTTGCCGTGGCCCGGCGCCTCACAGGCGCCGGGCCACGGTCGTGTCGTAGGACTCACGCATCCGGGGTACTGCTGACCGGGTGACGTACGACGCACCGCCCGGAGACCGTCCGGCGGAGCGGAACATTAGACTCGACCCGCCCGGCAACAGCTCGATCAGCTCTACTGCAAGGAGGCACGGGTGCCGCTGCTGACCCGCATCAGGGGACCGCGCGATCTGGACCGGCTCAGCCCGGAGGAGCTCGACCGGCTGGCCGGGGAGATCCGGGCCTTCCTCGTCGACGCGGTCTCCAAGACCGGCGGCCACCTGGGCCCCAACCTCGGTGTGGTGGAGCTCACCATCGCCCTGCACCGGGTCTTCGAGTCGCCCAGGGACAAGGTCCTCTGGGACACCGGCCACCAGTCCTACGTGCACAAGCTGCTCACCGGCCGGCAGGACTTCTCCAGGCTGAAGATGAAGGGCGGCCTCTCGGGCTACCCCTCGCAGGCCGAGTCCGAGCACGACGTCATCGAGAACAGCCACGCCTCCACCGTCCTCGGCTGGGCCGACGGCATCGCCAAGGCCAACCAGATCAAGAAGCGCGACAGCCACGTCGTCGCCGTCATCGGCGACGGCGCGCTCACCGGCGGCATGGCCTGGGAGGCGCTGAACAACATCGCCGACGCCAAGGACCGCCCGCTCGTCATCGTCGTCAACGACAACGAGCGCTCCTACTCGCCGACCATCGGCGGCCTCGCCAACCACCTGGCGACCCTGCGCACCACCGACGGCTACGAGCGCTTCCTGACCCGCACCAAGGAGGTCCTGGAGCGCACCCCGGTCGTCGGCCAGGCCCTCTACGACACCCTGCACGGCGCCAAGAAGGGCCTGAAGGACTTCATCACCCCGCAGGGCATGTTCGAGGACCTCGGCCTGAAGTACGTCGGCCCCATCGACGGCCACGACATCGAGGCCCTGGAGTCCGCCCTGGCCCGCGCCAAGCGCTTCGGCGGCCCGGTGATCGTGCACTGCCTCACCGAGAAGGGCCGCGGCTACCAGCCCGCCCTGGCGGACGAGGCCGACCGCTTCCACGCCGTCGGCAGGATCCACCCCGACACGGGCCTGCCGATCGCCAGCTCCGGCGCCGACTGGACGAGTGTCTTCGGCGAGGAGATGGTCAGGCTCGGCGAGGAGCGCGAGGACGTCGTCGCCATCACCGCGGCCATGCTCCAGCCGGTCGGCCTCGACAAGTTCGCCAAGCGCTTCCCCGACCGCGTCTACGACGTCGGCATCGCCGAGCAGCACGGCGCCGTCTCCGCGGCCGGCCTCGCCCACGCCGGGGTGCACCCCGTCTTCGCCGTGTACGCCACCTTCCTCAACCGCGCCTTCGACCAGGTGCTCATGGACGTGGCCCTGCACAAGTGCGGCGTGACGTTCGTGCTCGACCGGGCCGGTGTCACCGGCACCGACGGCGCCTCCCACAACGGCATGTGGGACATGTCGATCCTCCAGGTCGTCCCTGGGCTGCGGCTCGCCGCCCCGCGCGACGCCGACCAGGTGCGCGCCCAGCTCCGCGAGGCCGTCGCCGTCGAGGACGCCCCCACCGTGGTGCGCTTCTCCAAGGGCGCCGTCGGCCCCGCCGTACCCGCCGTGGGCCGCGTCGGCGGCATGGACGTCCTGCGTGAGCCCGGCACCGACGCCCCCGACGTCCTGCTGGTCTCCGTGGGCGCCCTCGCGCCGATGTGCCTGGAGATCGCCGCCCTGCTCGACCGGCAGGGCATCTCCACCACCGTCGTCGACCCGCGCTGGGTCAAGCCCGTCGACGAGGCCATGGCCCCGCTCGCCGAGAAGCACCGCGTGGTCGTCACCGTCGAGGACAACTCGCGCGTCGGCGGCGTCGGCTCCACGATCGCCCAGGCCCTGCGCGACGCCGGCGTGGACGTACCGCTGCGCGACTTCGGCATCCCGCCGCGCTTCCTCGACCACGCCTCCCGCGCCGAGGTCATGGCCGAGATCGGACTGACCGCCCCCGACATCGCCCGCCAGGTCACCGGTCTGGTGGCGAAGCTCGACGGCCTCCCCCACTCCCGGCTCCGCTCGAGCGAGCGCTCCGCCGCCGACGCGGTCGACTCGGTGGAACCGGCGCGCGACTGACCCACGCGCCACGCGTCGCCCGGATGGGCCGCCCGTGCCACTGTGAAGAGTGGCGCGCGCGGCCCATTCGCGTGAAGGCGCCCGCGTCGGGGCATACGACCTACGCCCCCTCTCGATCATGTCGAGGACGACAAGCGTGGGAGGTACCCGTGACAAGCCCCCTCTTCCGGACGAAGAAGGTCGAGCAGTCCATCCGCGACACCGAGGAACCCGAGCACGCGCTCAGGAAATCCCTGTCCGCGCTGGATCTGACCGTCTTCGGTGTCGGTGTCATCATCGGCACCGGCATCTTCGTCCTCACTGGTACGGTCGCCAAGAACAACGCCGGGCCCGCCGTGGCCCTGGCCTTCACCGTGGCCGGTGTCGTCTGCGCGCTCGCCGCGCTCTGCTACGCCGAGTTCGCCTCCACCGTCCCGGTGGCCGGCTCCGCGTACACGTTCTCGTACGCCTCCCTGGGTGAGCTGCCCGCCTGGATCATCGGCTGGGACCTGGTCCTGGAGTTCGCGCTCGGCACGGCGGTGGTGGCCGTCGGCTGGTCGGGCTACGTCCAGTCGCTCATGGCCAACGCGGGCTGGGAGATGCCCGCGGCGCTGGGCAGCCGCGAGGGCGCCGACGGCTTCGGGTTCGACATCCTCGCCGCCGTCCTGGTGCTGGTGCTCACCGGCATCCTCGTCCTCGGCATGAAGCTGTCCGCCCGCGTCACCTCGGTCGTCGTCGCCATCAAGGTGACCGTGGTCCTCGTGGTGATCATCGCGGGTGCCTTCTTCATCACCGCCGACAACTACGACCCGTTCATCCCGGACTCGAAGCCGGTGCCCGCGGGCCAGAGCCTCGACGCCCCGCTCATCCAGCTGATGTTCGGCTGGGCCCCGGCCAACTTCGGCGTGATGGGCGTCTTCACCGCCGCCTCGGTGGTGTTCTTCGCCTTCATCGGCTTCGACATCGTCGCCACGGCCGCCGAGGAGACCAAGAACCCGCAGCGCGACATGCCCCGCGGCATCCTCGGCTCCCTGTTCATCTGCACCGTGCTGTACGTCCTGGTGTCGATCGTCGTCACCGGCATGCAGAACTACCGGGAGCTGTCCGTGGACGCCCCGCTGGCGGACGCCTTCAAGGCCACCGGACATCCCTGGTTCGCTGGCTTCATCAGCTTCGGCGCCGCCGTCGGTCTGACGACCGTCTGCATGATCCTGCTGCTCGGCCAGACCCGGGTCTTCTTCGCGATGAGCCGCGACGGACTCCTGCCCCGGTTCTTCTCCCGGGTCCACCCCCGGTTCAAGACCCCGCACCGGCCGACCGTCCTGCTCGGCGTCGTCATCGCGATCCTCGCCGGCTTCACCCCGTTGAACGAGCTCGCCGCGCTGGTGAACATCGGCACGCTGTTCGCCTTCGTGATCGTCGCGATCAGCGTGATCATCCTCCGCAGGACCCGGCCCGACCTGCACCGGGCGTTCCGCACCCCCTGGGTGCCCGTGCTGCCGATCGTGTCGGTCGCCGCGTCCCTGTGGCTGATGCTGAACCTGCCCGCCGAGACGTGGGTCCGCTTCGGCATCTGGATGGCGATCGGCATCGTCGTCTACTTCCTCTACGGCCGCACCCACAGCCGTCTGGCCCGGGGCGAGGGGGAGGAACAGCACTCCACCCCGCCGTCCCGCTGAGGGACCCCGGCCCGCCCGGGCGCGCTGCCGGAGTCGCCGGCCCGCCCGGGCCTATCGCCGTACCGTGCGCGGGCCCGTGACGTCAGCGCCCAGGGACGCCACCCTGCGGCGCAGTTCACGGTCCGCCGTGACCACCAGGACCGGGCGGTCGCCGGCCTCCGCCACCAGGGCGACCACGCGGTCGTCGCCGCTGCCGGGGGCCGGCTCCACCCGGACACCCGGAACCGACTCCACCCCGCGGGCCGCTCCCTCGGTCACCAGCACGATCTCCACCGGACCGGAGCGGTCCGGCAGGCCCTCCGCCGCCAGACGGTCGCGCAGCCGCTCCGCGGCCCCGCGCCGGTCCCGCCACCACCCGTCGGGCACCGACCCGACGACATTCGCGGCGTCGACGATCACGAGCAGGGCGGCGGCGTCATCCATACCGCAAGAGTCCCACGCGAGGACCCGCCTTCCGCGAGGACGGGCCCCGCCCCCACCCCGCGAACCGGCTTCCGCAAGGTGAACCGGTGAACGGCGACCGGCTCCTCCGCGGCCGCGACGGCAGCCTCGCCGTCGCGTTCGCCGCGCGTCCCACCGAGCAGGAGCGGGCCGGCGCCCGGTCGCGGGTACGGCCGACCCGCGTCGCGGAGCCGGCCGCGTCGAGCGGTTCGGGGAGCGCCCGGTTCGAGATGCGCTCCGGGACCGTCGGCCGGATGCGGCAGCTCGCCGCCGTACACAAGCCGGTGGCAGCGGCCGAACGGCTCGTCGCCCCCCCCCACGAGGCGGGTTTTGCGCACGGCATGGCCCAGTCGGCGAAGCGCCGGCATGGGCCATCGAGCACGGGTTCCGGCCCGGCGGAGCGCTGACGCCCCGCGCGATCAGACGAAACGTCAGATGTCGCGCCACTGCCCGAGCGTGAGCCCGGACTCCGAGGACTGGCGGGCGACTCGAGGGATTCCGTCCGTGCCGAGCACGGCCAGGACGACCCGGCCGTGAGCGTCCAGCACCGTCGCGGGATCCCCGAGGCACGGAAGGCCGACCTCGGCCCACTGCACGCCCCACTCCTCGGCGTTGGTCACGAACGCGCCGAACACCGGTGTGCCGTCGGCCCCCCGGTGCACGAGAACCGTGCAGTCCTGCCCGTCGACGACGGTTCGGAGCGCGGAGGGGGCACCGCCGCCCGGAGCGCCGCCGATCGGTACGACGGAACCGTTCGGACGGATCGCCAGCAGGCTCGGCGAGCAGGCGTCGGCGACATAGAAGGTGAGCTGGTCTTCGGCTGTCTCCAGGGCAACGCCGTTACCCGGGACCATCGTTACGTGGATGTCCTCCAGGCGTTCGAACGGGCCGCCCTGTATCGGCTGCTGCCAGTGGTGCAGCGGCTTCTCGGACGGGCCGAGAACCCCGATACGGCCTTTGGAGGTGACACCGACGGTCACGTCCTCGTGCAGTTTGCTGCCCCGCAGATCCTGCCAGGGACGCCACTTGCCGTCCTTGTCCTCGTGTCGAACGTGCAGGCCACGGCCCGCGTTGCGGACGAAGACGTGAAGGGTGCCGGCCCCGTCGACGACGCCGGTGGGACAGCCCAGGCGCGGGTTGCGCCGGTCGTCGGCCTTGTACGGATTGCCGATGGCACGCCACTCGTTGAGAGGACGGCCCGACTGGTATTGCGTGGAGTGCATCAGGTCGGTGACGGCCCTGCCCTCGGCGTCCTCCCGGGTGCGGTGCGCCAGGAAGTGCACATAGCCGTTGACCCCCTGGGAGAGGGAGAGGCGGCTCAGACCCGGCGGGAGGGGAAAGCGCTCGGGTCCGTTCCAGTCGGGCCCGCCGGGCCGTGACTCGGTCCAGCGCAGCAGCTCCCCGGAACCCAGTGCGAACAGAGTGAGCCGTCCGTCCGTGCCGCGCGTGAGGAACTTGCCGCCCACCGGGCTCTCGGCTCCGCGCGAGCCCGTGGCCGACTCGTGGACGGCACTCTCGGGTGCGCGCCGCCGATCTCTCACTCTTCGCCGCATGTGGCCGTCCATCCTTACGTCTCCCGGAGCGCCCTCCCCGTGCCCGGCGACCAGGATCGACATTTTGTATGGCTAAACCTTATCCACTTCTTCGCTCCGCCCGTCCTTTGCGGGGTGGGCACGGAGAAGGCTTCGCAGGGGAGAGCGAAGGGCCCCCGCCGGAGCGGGGGCCCTTGTCGCACGCTCGGACACTACGCCGGAACCGAAGCCACCCCCGGCTCCAGGAACCGCTTCCCGTTCACCCGCTCGGAGACGCCCTCGCGGTCCAGGTACGGCGTGATGCCGCCCAGGTGGAAGGGCCAGCCGGCGCCGGTGATCAGGCACAGGTCGATGTCCTGGGCCTCGGCGACGACGCCCTCGTCGAGCATCAGGCCGATCTCCTGGGCGACCGCGTCGAGCACCCGCGCCCGGACCTGCTCCTCCGTCAGGACGGTGTCGCCCTGCTGGAGGAGGGCGGCGACCTCCGGGTCCAGCTCCGGCTTGCCGCTGTCGTAGACGTAGAAGCCGCGCTTGCCCGCCTTGACGACGGCCGCGAGGTTCGGGGAGACCGTGAAGCGGTCCGGGAAGGCCCGGTTGAGGGTCTCCGAGACGTGCAGGCCGATCGCCGGGCCGACCAGCTCGAGGAGGACCAGCGGGGACATCGGCAGGCCGAGCGGCTCCACCGCCCTCTCCGCGACCTCGACCGGCGTGCCCTCGTCGATGACGTTCTGGATCTCGCCCATGAAGCGGGTCAGGATGCGGTTGACCACGAACGCCGGGGCGTCCTTGACCAGCACCGCGGTCTTCTTCAGCTTCTTGGCGACGCCGAACGCCGTGGCCAGCGAGGCCTCGTCCGTCTGTTCGCCGCGGACGATCTCCAGGAGCGGGAGGATCGCGACCGGGTTGAAGAAGTGGAAGCCGACGACCCGCTCGGGGTGCTTCAGCTTCGACGCCATCTCCGTCACGGAGAGGGAGGAGGTGTTCGTCGCCAGGATCGCGTGCGCCGGGGCGACCGCCTCGACCTCCGCGAACACCTTCTGCTTGACGCTCATCTCCTCGAACACGGCCTCGATGACGAAGTCCGCGTCCGCGAAGCCCTCGGCCTTGTCCAGGACACCGGAGACCAGCGCCTTGAGGCGGTTGGCCTTGTCCTGGTTGATCCGGCCCTTGCCGAGCAGCTTGTCGATCTCGGCGTGGACGTAGCCCACGCCCTTGTCGACGCGCTCCTGGTCGATGTCGGTCAGCACGACCGGCACCTCCAGGCGGCGCAGGAAGAGCAGGGCCAGCTGCGAGGCCATCAGGCCGGCGCCGACGACGCCCACCTTGGTGACCGGGCGGGCCAGCGACTTGTCCGGGGCGCCGGCCGGGCGCTTGCCGCGCTTCTGCACCAGGTTGAAGGCGTAGATGCCGGAGCGCAGTTCGCCGCCCATGATGAGGTCGGCGAGGGCCTGGTCCTCGGCGTCGTAGCCCTGCTGGAGGTCGCCGTTCTTGGCGGCGGCGATGATGTCCAGCGCGCGGTAGGCGGCCGGGGCGGCGCCGTGCACCTTGGAGTCGGCGATGAACCGGCCGCGCGCGACGGCCTGGTCCCAGGCCTCACCGCGGTCGATCACCGGACGCTCGATCGCGATCTCGCCCTTGAGGACGGCCGCCGTCCAGATCAGCGACTGCTCCAGGAAGTCGGCGCCCTCGAAGATCGCGTCCGCGATGCCGAGTTCGTGGACCTGCGCGCCCTTGAGCTGCTTGTTCTGGTTGAGGCTGTTCTCGATGATGACCGAGACGGCCTTGTCGGCGCCGATCAGGTTCGGCAGCAGGGTGCAGCCGCCCCAGCCGGGGACCAGGCCGAGGAAGACCTCGGGGAGCGAGAACGCCGGGAGGGCCGCCGACACCGTGCGGTAGGTGCAGTGCAGGCCGACCTCCACGCCACCGCCCATCGCGGCGCCGTTGTAGTACGCGAACGTCGGCACGGCCAGCTTCGACAGCCGCTTGAAGACGTCGTGGCCGCCCTTGCCGATGGCGAGCGCGTCCTCGTGCCGCTCCAGCAGCTCGACGCCCTTGAGGTCGGCGCCGACCGCGAAGATGAACGGCTTGCCGGTGACACCGACGCCGACGATCCCGCCGTCCGCGGCCTCCTTCTCGACCTGGTCGATCGCGGCGTCGATGTTCGCCAGCGACTGCGGGCCGAGCGTGGTCGGCTTGGTGTGGTCGTGACCGTTGTCGAGGGTGATGAGCGCGAAGCGCCCCGCCCCCAGCGGCAGGTCGAAGTGGCGTACGTGCGCGCTGGTGACGACCTCGCCGGGGAACAGCTCGGCCGCACCCTTCAAAAGCTCTGCGGTGGTGCTCACTTGTCCCCCTCGAAGTGCGGGTTCTCCCAGATGACCGTCGCGCCCATGCCGAAGCCGACGCACATGGTGGTCAGGCCGTAGCGGACGTGCGGCTGCTCCTCGAACTGGCGGGCCAGCTGCGTCATCAGACGGACGCCGGAGGAGGCCAGCGGGTGGCCGAACGCGATGGCGCCGCCGTACTGGTTGACGCGCTCGTCGTCGTCGGCGATGCCGTAGTGCTCCAGGAAGGCGAGGACCTGGACGGCGAAGGCCTCGTTGATCTCGAACAGACCGATGTCGGAGATGGACAGGCCGGCCTGGGCCAGCGCCTTCTCCGTGGCCGGGATCGGGCCGTAGCCCATGACCTCCGGCTCGACGCCCGCGAAGGAGTACGCGACGAGGCGCATCTTCACGGGCAGGCCGTTCTCGCGGGCGAAGTCCTCGCTCGCGATGAGCGATGCGGTGGCGCCGTCGTTCAGGCCGGCCGCGTTGCCGGCGGTGACCCGGCCGTGCACGCGGAACGGCGTCTTCAGGCCCGCCAGGCTCTCCAGGGTGGTGCCCGGGCGCATCGGCTCGTCGGCGGTGACCAGGCCCCAGCCGGTCTCGCCGGCCTCTTCGTTGGTGCGGCGCACCGAGACCGGCACCAGGTCGGCCTGGATCTTGCCGTTGGCGTACGCCTTGGCGGCCTTCTCCTGGGAGCGGACCGCGTACGCGTCGGCGCGCTGCTTGGTGATCTGCGGGTAGCGGTCGTGCAGGTTCTCCGCGGTCATGCCCATGAACAGGGCGGACTCGTCGACCAGCTTCTCGCTCACGAAGCGCGGGTTCGGGTCCACGCCCTCGCCCATCGGGTGGCGGCCCATGTGCTCGACACCGCCCGCGACGGCGACGTCGTACGCGCCGAAGGCGACGGAGCCGGCCACCGTGGTGACGGCGGTCAGGGCGCCCGCGCACATGCGGTCGATGGAGTAGCCCGGGACCGAGGTGGGCAGGCCCGCGAGGATGCCGGCCGTGCGGCCGATGGTCAGGCCCTGGTCGCCGATCTGCGTGGTCGCGGCGATGGCGACCTCGTCGATCTTCTTCGGGTCGAGACCGGGGTTGCGGCGCAGCAGCTCCCGGATCGCCTTCACGACGAGGTCGTCGGCGCGGGTCTCGTGGTAGATGCCCTTCGGGCCCGCCTTGCCGAACGGGGTACGGACGCCGTCGACGAAGACGACGTCCCTGACGGTACGAGGCACGATGGCTCTCCTCCAGGTGCGGGATGCTGAGCGCTTGCTTACGGGTCATGCTACTTGTGGGTAACGTGACTGCACAGTCCCGCCGCCTGGAGCGGCGAACATCACACGGCCAGCCGTGCCCGGAGAGGCGTTTTCACCCCGCCGCCCCTTCCCGTCCCCGGGGCGCCGCCCCCGGACCCCCGCTCCTCGAACGCCGGAGGGGCCGCATCAGTCCATCCGGGGCGATCGCGGTGGGGCGGTGGAACCCCGCGGGGTCAGAACCGGGGTCGGCACCGGGTGCGACCCCGGCCCCTCCCCGGTGATGACACCGAACAGCGTCCGCGCCACCTCCGCCCCGAACCCGTGCACATCATGGCTCATCGCCGACAGCGTCGGATGCGTCAGCCGGCACAGCTGCGAGTCGTCCCACGCCAGCAGCGACACGTCGTCCGGCACCCGCAGCCCCATCTCCGCCGCCACCGACAGTCCCGCCACCGCCATGATGTCGTTGTCGTACACGATCGCCGTCGGCCGGTCGCCCGGCGCGGCGGTCAGCAGCGAGCGGGTCGCCCGCGCGCCCGCGTCCCCCGAGAAGTCCGTCGCCACCTGCCACGCCCGGGCGGCCGGCTCCAGCGCCCCGACCGCCTCGTCGAACGCGGTCGTACGGATCGAGGTGTGCCCGAGCGCCGCCGCGCCGCCCACCCGGGCGATCCGCCGGTGCCCGAGCGCCGCCAGATACCGCACCGCCTCGGTCACGGCCGTGGCGTCGTCCGTCCATACGGAGGTCAGCCCGCCCGTCAGCGACGGGTGCCCGACGGCCACCACCGGCAGCCCGAGCCGTTCGGCCACCGCCGGCCGGGGGTCGTCGGCCCGGAAGTCCACCAGGATGGACCCGCCGATCTGCCGGCCCCGCCACCACGACTCCATCAGCCCGGTCTCCTCGTCCGGGCTGCGCACCAGCCGCAGCAGCAGCGAGCAGGACCGCTCGACCAGGACGCTCTCCACCCCGGAGATGAACTCCATGTAGAACGGTTCCAGACCGAGCAGCCGGGCGGGCCGGCACACCGCGAGACCCACCACGTCCACCCGCGACCCGGCCAGCGTGCGCGCGGTCGTGCTCGGCGACCAGCCCAGCTCGCGCGCCGCCGCGAAGATCCGGTCCCGGGTCGCCTCCGACAGACCGGGCTTCCGGTTGAACGCGAGGGACACGGCCCCCTTGGACACACCGGCGCGCGCGGCGACGTCCTTGATGGTGACGCGGGGGGTCGGCGTTGCCGTCATCGAGTGGGCTCCACGCAGTACAGGGCGCAGCGGGCGGTGTCCGGGTCCGGAGTCTTCCAGCCCCGCACCCCGATGGTCACCTCTTCTCCGGGCAACAGGGTCACCAGACCCCGGTCGGCCACCGCCTCCGGGGCCAGCCGGTCGGCCTGGAGCAGCAGGTCCCGTACGAGGGTGCGGGCCGTGACGGTGATCCCGTCCGGCGCGAGTTCGACCTCGAACTCGGGCCGCGGATACGGGATCTCCCGGTCCGGCACCGGGAAGTGCACCGCCCTCAGGTCGCCCGCGTCGGCGACCAGGAACTCCTTCGGGCCGACCGGAACCAGGCCGGCCGGAACCCCGGTCACCGCCACCGTCCGCCCCTCGGCGGCCAGCGCCGGGCCGGCCTCCCCGATCACCGTGCCGTCGACGGACATCCGGCGCAGCCGCAGCGTGTCCTGCCAGGTCTCGGCGGACTGGTTGACCGCCGCCACCACCAGACCGCCGCCGTCCCCGTCCGCGCGCACGGTCAGCAGCCGGTCCGCGTACAGCCGCCGCAGCTCGTGGTAGAGCGGCTTCTCCCGCCCGTCCCCGTCGATCGCGGCCCACGAGGTCACCGGCCAGCAGTCGTTCAGCTGCCACACCACCGTGCCCGCGCACACCGGCCAGTGCGAGCGCCAGTGTTCGATCCCGGCGGCGATCGCACGCGCCTGGTTGACCTGCGTCAGATAGTGCCAGCGGTCGAAGTCCCCCGCCGGCGCGGCGAAATGCCGGGCCAGCCCGCGTTCCAGCTTGCCGTTGCCGTCGTCCGCCTTCTGGTGGTGCAGCATGCCGGGGGAGTCCGGCGCGAGCTCCTCCCCGGGCAGCGCCCGCCGCAGCGTGGCGTACGCGGGCGGCGCCTGCCAGCCGAACTCGGCCACGAAACGCGGCACATGGAGGCGGTAGTCGGCGTAATCGGTCCGGTTCCACACCTCCCAGGAGTGGTGCGTGCCGTGCGCCGGGTCGTTGGGATGGTGCAGCCAGGACCCGGACCAGGGGCTGCCCGCCGTGTACGGCCGGGTGGGGTCCGACTCCGCGACGACCCGCGGCAGTACGCCCAGGTAGTACCCCTCGCCCCAGGAGTTCCCGGCCAGCCCCGGCTCCCAGTCCCAGTCCCGGAACCCCCACAGGTTCTCGTTGTTGCCGTTCCACAGCACCAGCGAGGGATGCGGCATCAGCCGTACGACGTTCTCCCGGGCCTCCGCCTCCACCTCCCCGCGCAGCGGCTGCTCCTCGGGGTAGGCCGCGCACGCGAACGGGAAGTCCTGCCAGACCAGCAGCCCCAACTCGTCGCAGGCGTCGTAGAAGTCCTCGCTCTCGTAGATCCCGCCGCCCCAGACGCGGACCAGGTCCACGCCCGCGCCGGCCGCCTGCTCCAGCCGCCGCCGGTAGCGATCCCGGGTGATCCGGGACGGGAAGACGTCGTCCGGGATCCAGTTGACGCCCCGCGCGAACAGCCGCTCCCCGTTGACGACCAGGGTGAACCCGGTGCCGTGCGCATCGGCCGAGGTGTCCAGCTCCACCGTCCGGAACCCGATCCGGCGCCGCCACGAGTCCAGCGCGTCCTCGCCGTCGAGCAGCGTCAACTCGACGTCGTACAGCGGCTGTCCGCCGTACCCCCGGGGCCACCACAGCCGTGCGTCCGGCACCCGCAGCCGTACGGTCCCCTCCGTCCCGTCGATCTCCGCGCGGGCGCGCACGCCGCCGACGCCCGCCTCCACGGTGAGCGGTGCCCCGGTGCGGGAACGCTCCACGTCGACGGCCAGCTCGACCTGCCCCACGCCGTCCTCGACGGTCACCAGCGGGCGCACCCGGGCGATCCGGGCCGTGGACCAGTGCTCCAGCCGCACCGGCCGCCAGATCCCGGCCGTCACCAGCGTCGGCCCCCAGTCCCAGCCGAACGAGCAGGCCATCTTGCGCACGTACTGGTACGGCTCGGCGTACGCTCCCGGCCGCTCGCCCACCGTGCCGCGCACCGCCTCGGCCTCGGCGTAGGCGGAGGCGAACCGCACGGTGAGCCGCCCGCTCAGCCCCGTCACGTCGAAACGGTACGAGCGGTGCATGTTCCGCGTCCGGCCCAGCGTCCGGCCGTCGAGCAGGACCTCGGCGACGGTGTCGAGACCGTCGAAGACCAGATCGGTCCGCTCGTGCGCGCCCGCCCCGGCGGTCAGCTCCGTCTCGTACGTCCAGTCCCGCCGGCCCACCCACGCCGCCTCGGCCTCGCTCTGGCCGAGGAACGGATCGGGGATCAGCCCGGCTGCCAGCAGATCGGTGTGCACGCACCCCGGCACCGAGGCGGGGAGCGCGTCCCCCGTGCCGTCCGGGTGCCGCAGGGTCCATCCCTCGGTGAGCGGTGTGACCTGACGCATGCACACTCCCTAAACCGGTCGAGCCCTGTCGGGGCAACATTTTGACATCGTTGTCTCAATAGAGACTTTACCGGTTCAGTAAGGGGCTGCCAGAGTGCCGAACCAGCCAACCCACTCGTGCTCGTCCGCCCCGTGAACGGAGCTGGTGCACATGAACCGCCGCAAGGTACTAGCCGGATCGATCGCCGTCCTCGCCCTGCTGGCATCCGCCTGCACGGGCACGGGAGGCTCCTCGGAGGGTGCGGACGCCAAGGCCCCCGACGACCCCTCCGAGGTCAAGGGCTCCCTCACGGTCCTCACCCACCGGACCGACCTGGTGCAGGACGGCACGATGAAGAAGTACGCCGCCGAGTTCAACAGGACCTACCCCGGGGTGAAGGTCGAGTTCGACGGCCTCACCGACTACGAGGGCGAGGTCAAGATCCGTATGAACACGGAGAACTACGGCGACGTCCTCATGATCCCGGCGGTCATCGAGAAGAAGGACTACCCGAAGTTCTTCGCCTCCCTCGGCACCCAGGCCGAACTCAGCGCCAAGTACCGCTTCACCGACTACTCCACCGTCGGCGGCAAGGTCTACGGCCAGAGCCCCATCGGTGTCGTCCCCGGCTTCGTCTACAACAAGAAGGTGTGGAGCGAGGCCGGCGTCACCGACTGGCCCACCACCCCGGCCGAGTTCCTCGACGATCTGAAGGCGATCCGGTCGAAGACCGACGCGGTGCCGTACTACACCAACTTCAAGGACATGTGGCCGCTGACCCAGTGGACCAATGTCAACGGCTCCGTCGGCTGCGACACGAACGCCACCACGAGACTCGCCGAGGGCGACCCCTGGGCCGAGGGCGCCGACCTGCGCGTGGGCGACACCCTGCTCCACGACATCGTCAGCGGCGGCCTCGTGGAGAAGGACCCGACCACCACCAACTGGGAAGCGTCCAAGCCCAAGCTGGCCAAGGGCGAGATCGCCACCATGTGGCTCGGCTCCTGGGCCGTCATCCAGATGCGGGACGCCGCGAAGCAGGCCGGCACCGACCCCGCCGACATCGGCTTCATGCCCTTCCCCGTGCAGCAGGACGGCGCCTTCTGCGCGGTGACCTCCCCGGACTATCAGCAGGCCGTCAACGTCAACTCCGACAACAAGGAAGCCGCCCGCGCCTGGATCGACTGGTTCACCGACAAGTCAGGCTACGCGGCGGCCAACCTCGCCCTGTCCCCACTGAAGGACGCCCCGTTGCCCGACATCCTCGAGCCCTACCAGGAGGCCGGCGTCAAGCTGATCGACCTCGACGACAGCAAGGGTGCCGAGGTGAAGTCCATCGACAACCGGTCCGAGGTCGGCATCTACAAGCCCGACTACCGCCAGGAACTCGTCGACCTCGCCCGCGGCGCCCGCGAGGGCGGCCTGGACGACTTCTTCGGCGGCCTCGGCGAGCGCTGGGCCGAGGCACGGAACTCGCTGGGGTCCTGATGACGGACACCACCCGCAAGGCGGCGCGGCCGGCCGGCCCGGCCGCGCCCGCCGGGCCGAAGCGGGCCGCACCCGCCCCGCGCCGCACCCGGCTGGCGCGCCGCCTCACCCCGTGGCTCTTCCTGATCGCCCCGCTGGCCCTGCTCCTGACCTTCACCTACGCGCCGATCGCCAACATGGTCTCGTACAGCTTCACCGACTGGGACGGCATCAGCCCCGAACTGAACTGGACCGGCACCGAGAACTACACCGAACTCCTCACCCGCTCCGAGCTGTTCGAGGTCTTCTTCGTCAGCGGCTACTACCTCGTCGCGTCCGTGGTGCAGATCGTCCTCGCCCTCTACTTCGCCACGGTCCTCAGTTTCAACGTCCGCTTCCGGAACTTCTTCAAGGGCGTGCTGTTCTTCCCGTACCTGATCAACGGGGTGGCGATCGGCTTCGTCTTCCTCTACTTCTTCCAGGACGGCGGCACCCTCGACTCCGTACTGCGCCTCCTCGGCGTCGGGACCGACCACGCCTGGCTGGGCACGCCGTTCTCCGCGAACACCTCGCTCGCCGGCGTCTCCGTCTGGCGCTACCTGGGCCTGAACTTCGTCCTCTTCCTCGGCGCGATCCAGTCCATCCCGGGCGAGCTGTACGAGGCGGCCGAGATCGACGGCGCGAGCCGCTGGCACCAGTTCCGGCACATCATCGCGCCCGGCATCAAACCCATTCTGAGCCTGAGCGTCATCCTCTCCGTCTCCGGCTCGCTCTCGGTCTTCGAGATCCCGTACATCATGACCGGCGGCGCCACCGGCACCGAGACGTTCGTGATCCAGACCGTGAAGCTGGCCTTCCAGTTCAACAAGACGGGACTCGCCTCGGCCGCCGCCGTCGTCCTGCTGCTGATCGTCCTGGCGGTCACCTGGGTGCAGCGGCGCATCGTCCCCGACGAGAAGGTGGACTTGGTATGACCCGCCGCACCGTGGCCCGCACCCTCGTGTACCTGTCGCTGATCCTCGCCACGCTCGTCGTGCTGCTGCCGCTCACCGTGGTCTTCCTGACCTCGCTGAAGTCATCCGAGGAGATGGCGAACGGCAGCGGAGCACTCGCGCTGCCCGACGACCCGCTGAACCTCGACAACTACGTGACCGCCTTCCGGGACGGCCAGATGCTGTCCGCGTTCGGGAACACGGCGATCATCCTGGTCGTCGCCGTCGGTGGCACGATCCTCATCGGCTCGATGACGGCGTACGCGATCGACCGCTTCCACTTCCGCTTCAGGAAGCTGGTCGTCGTCCTGTTCCTGCTCGCCGCGCTGGTCCCCGGGGTGACCACCCAGGTGGCGACCTTCCAGATCGTCAACAGCTTCGGCATGTTCGACAGCCTGTGGGCGCCGATCGCGCTCTACATGGGCACGGACATCGTGTCGATCTACATCTTCCTGCAGTTCATCCGCTCCATCCCCGTCTCCCTGGACGAGGCGGCCCGCCTGGACGGGGCAGGCGCCTTCGCGGTCTACCGCAAGGTGATCTTCCCGCTGCTCAGACCGGCGATCGCGACGGTGGTGATCGTGAAGGGGATCAACGTCTACAACGACTTCTACATCCCCTTCCTCTACATGCCCTCCGAGGACCTCGGCGTGATCTCGACGTCCCTGTTCCGCTTCAAGGGCCCCTTCGGCGCGCACTGGGAGACCATCTCGGCGGGCGCGGTCCTGGTCATCCTCCCCACCCTGCTCGTCTTCCTCTTCCTCCAGCGCTTCATCTACAACGGGTTCATGAGGGGGGCGACGAAGTAAGCCCCAGGGGCGCGGGGCTGCATCGACATGCGGCTCCGCCGCGTGGGCGCGACCAGCCGCATACGGCCCGCACCCGCCGTACGGCGAGACCCGTCGTACGGCGACTAGGCGGACAGTGCGGCCACCAGCACAGGCGTGACCTGCTCGACCTGCCACACCCGAGCCCCGTATCCCGTCAGTACCGAGGCAACCGCATCGGCACTGACAACCTTCGGCGGCTCCCAGCACACCCGCCGCACCGTGTCCGGCGTGATCAGGTTCTCCGGCGGCATGTTCAGCCGCTCGGCGAGCGCGCTGACGCCCGCCCGCGCCGCGGACAGCCGCGCCGCCGCAGCCGGGTCCTTGTCGGCCCACGCGCGCGGCGGCGGAGGGCCGGTCACCGACTGGCCGGGCTGGGGCAGCCGGTCCTCGCCCAGCGCCTTCGCCCGGTCGACGGCCGCCTGCCACTGCTCCAGCTGGCGCCGCCCCACGCGCTGCCCGAACCCGTTGAGCGCGGCGAGGGCATGGAGGTTGGCAGGGAGGGCGAGCGCGGCCTCCACGATCGCCGCGTCGGAGAGCACCTTGCCGGGGGAGACGTCCCGGCGCTGTGCGATCCGGTCGCGGGTCTGCCACAGCTCCCGTACGACGGCCATCTGCCGGCGCCGGCGCACCTTGTGCATGCCGGAGGTGCGCCGCCAGGGGTCCTTGCGGGGCTCGGCCGGCGGTGCCGAGGCGATCGCGTCGAACTCCTGCCGGGCCCAGTCCAGCTTGCCCTGCCGGTCCAGCTCCTTCTCCAGGGCGTCGCGCAGGTCGACCAGGAGCTCGACGTCGAGGGCGGCATAGCGCAGCCAGGGCTCGGGCAGCGGGCGGGTGGACCAGTCGACGGCGGAGTGGCCCTTCTCCAGGACGAAGCCGAGCACGTTCTCGACCATCGCGCCGAGCCCGACCCGGGGGAACCCGGCGAGGCGTCCGGCCAGCTCGGTGTCGAAGAGGCGGGTGGGCACCATGCCTATCTCGCGGAGGCAGGGCAGGTCCTGGGTGGCGGCGTGCAGCACCCACTCGACGCCGGACAGGGCCTCGCCGAGACCGGACAGGTCGGGGCAGGCGACGGGGTCGATCAACGCACTCCCGGCGCCCTCGCGGCGCAGCTGGACGAGGTAGGCGCGCTGGCCGTAGCGGTAGCCGGAGGCGCGCTCGGCGTCCACGGCGACGGGGCCGGTGCCCGCGGCGAAGGCGGCGACCACCTCGGCGAGGGCGGCCTCGTCCGCGATCACGGGCGGAATGCCCTCGCGCGGCTCGAGCAAGGGGATCGGCGCCTCCGTAGCAGAAGATCCGCCGTCGTCCGGAGGGGCGCCTCCGGTGGTGCGCAGTGAACGGTCTGCTGCGGTGTCGTGGGCGTCGGTCACCTGTCAAGGGTATCCGTGCCACGAAGGCGCCCGTCGACGGTTGTGTTCCGTGACGGGCGCCGGTGGGTCGTATTCCGGTCAGGAGCATGAAAGATCGTGTTCGTGAGCCCGTGGGCGGGGCGGGGCGGAACGGGACGGGTGGGGGTGGTCAGTGGATGATGCCGGTGCGCAGCGCCACCGCCACCATGCCGGCGCGGTCGCCCGTGCCGAGCTTGCGGGCGATGCGGGCGAGGTGGCTCTTGACGGTCAGGGCGGACAGACCCATCGAGACGCCGATCGCCTTGTTCGACTGGCCCTCCGCCACCAGTCGCAGCACCTCGACCTCGCGGCCGGACAGCTCCCGGTAGCCGCCCGGGTGGCTCGGAGCACCCGGGGGGCGGCGGTGCAGGCGGGCGGCGGCGCCGATGGGGGTGGCACCGGGACGGGTGGGGAGCCCGAGGTTGGTGCGGGTGCCGGTGACGACGTACCCCTTCACTCCGCCGGCGAGGGCGTTGCGCACGGCGCCGATGTCGTCGGCGGCGGAGAGGGCGAGGCCGTTGGGCCAGCCCGCCGCGCGGGTCTCGGAGAGGAGGGTGAGGCCGGAGCCATCCGGCAGATGGACTTCGGCGACGCAGATGTCGCGGGGGTTGCCGATGCGGGGACGAGCCTCCGCGACGGACGAGGCCTCGATGACATCGCGTACACCGAGCGCCCACAGATGGCGGGTGACGGTGGAACGGACGCGCGGGTCGGCCACGACCACCATGGCGGTCGGCTTGTTCGGGCGGTAGGCGACCAGGCTTGCGGGCTGCTCGAGGAGAACGGACACCAGGCCTCCTGGGGTGCGGGACGGGGCCGGTTCGTGGGGGGTGAAGCCGGGACGAACCATGCTTTCAAGGTCACAGTCGTCTTCGGCAATAAACCTGGTGTCCTTTAACGAATGATCACGAAGTGATGAGTAACAATCCGAGCAATTCGGACGCACGAGCGATCATTCGAAGACCGAACGGTTTCGATCCGCGTTGTAAAGCTTTCGAAAGTGGTCGTGTCGACAAAGAGATGGACGTGGACGGCTGTCGGGGCGCTCAGCGGGAGGCTCAGCGCGACTGCGGTCCTCTCCGCTGCGGCAGCGTCACCACGGACGCGTCCCCGGGAGCGGCCGGCGGCAGCCCCGCGACCTGTGCCAGCAGATCGCACCACGCGACCAGATGGGCGCCCGCGTCCGGAACCCCGCCCAGGCCCTCCCGGGGCGTCCAGGAGGCCCGGATCTCGATCTGCGAGGCGGCGGGCCGCGCGGACAGCCCGCCGAAGTAGTGGGAACTCGCGCGCGTCACCGTGCCGCTCGGCTCGCCGTACGTCAGTCCGCGCGCCGCCAGCGCACCGGTCAGCCAGGACCAGCACACCTCCGGCAGCAGCGGATCCGCGGCCATCTCCGGCTCCAGTTCCGCGCGCACCAGCGTCACCAGGCGGAAGGCGCCCCGCCAGGCGTCGTGTCCGGCCGGGTCGTGCAGCAGCACCAGCCTGCCGTCGGCCAGATCCTGCTCGCCGTCGACGACCGCCGCCTCCAGCGCGTACGCGTACGGGGCGAGCCGCTTCGGAGCGGGCACGGGATCCACCTCGATCTGCGGCCGCAGCCGCGCACCGCGCAACGCCTCGACAGCGGCCCGGAAGGGCGGCGGGGGCGCACCCCCCGCACCCCCCTGTCCGGAGTCCTCTCCGGTCTCCTTCCGCTCGTCCATTCCGTCAGCGTCGTCCGACAGTCGTCCCTGAGCCGCAGCCATGCGGGGAAGATTAAGCGGAACGGGCCCCCGGCGCAGGGAGGGACACCCGCGCCGCCCGGCGGTGTCCGGATCCCGCCCCGCGGGCCCTGGGGTCCGGGCGCGTGGGCGGGTCGTGCGAGACTTGCCGGTGTGAGTGCCAACGCAAGCCCGACGGGCCAGACGCCGACCGCGACCCCCGATCCCGTCAGGAACGACGCAGTCCGGGAATCGGCCTTCCTCAAGGCGTGCCGGCGCGAGCCCGTGCCGCACACGCCGGTGTGGTTCATGCGGCAGGCCGGGCGCTCACTGCCGGAGTACCGCAAGGTCCGCGAGGGCATCGGGATGCTCGACTCCTGCATGCGCCCCGACCTGGTCACCGAGATCACGCTCCAGCCGGTGCGCCGTCACCACGTCGACGCGGCGATCTACTTCAGCGACATCGTCGTCCCCCTCAAGGCCATCGGCATCGACCTCGACATCAAGCCCGGCATCGGCCCGGTCGTCGAGCAGCCGGTCCGCACCCGCGCCGACCTCGCCCGGCTGCGCGACCTCACCCCCGAGGACGTCTCCTACGTCACCGAGGCGATCGGCATGCTGACCCGCGAGCTCGGGTCCATCCCGCTGATCGGCTTCGCGGGAGCCCCGTTCACCCTCGCCAGCTACCTCGTCGAGGGCGGCCCGTCCCGTACGTACGAGAACGCCAAGGCGATGATGTACGGCGACCCCGAACTCTGGGCCGACCTGCTCGACCGCCTCGCCGACATCACGGCCGCGTTCCTGAAGGTCCAGATCGCGGCCGGCGCCTCGGCCGTCCAGCTCTTCGACTCCTGGGCCGGCGCGCTCGCCCCCGCCGACTACCGGCGCTCGGTGCTGCCCGCCTCGGCGAAGGTGTTCGACGCGGTGGCCGGGTACGGCGTCCCGCGTATCCACTTCGGCGTGGGCACCGGCGAACTGCTGGGGCTCATGGGCGAGGCCGGAGCGGACGTCGTCGGCGTCGACTGGCGCGTCCCGATGGACGAGGCCGCCCGCCGTGTCGGCCCCGGCAAGGCGCTCCAGGGCAACCTGGACCCGACCGTGCTGTTCGCCGGCCGGGAGGCCGTCGAGGCGAAGGCGCGGGAGGTCCTGGACACGGCCGCCGGCCTGGAGGGCCACGTCTTCAACCTCGGCCACGGCGTCATGCCGTCCACCGACCCGGACGCCCTGACCCGCCTCGTGGAGTACGTCCACACGCAGACCGCGCGCTGACCCACCGCGTACGCGGCTCACACGCGTCGGAACCCGGGAACGGGGTACTGGACCTGCGTCGTCCAGCACATTCGCTCCCGGGCACGGGCAGGTGAAGGCCTCATGCGGCTCGAGATGTTCGACCCCGCCCCGATCGGCGTCGTCGTCACCCAGGGGCCGGAGCACCGGCTCGCGTACATCAACCAGGTCTACCGCGAGACTTTCGGCGACCGTCCGCTGGGCCGGGCCATCCGCGACGCGTTTCCCGACCTCGCGCAGTCCGGCTACTTCGACATCTTCGACCGCGTCTTCACCACGGGCACGGCCGAAGTGCTCACCGCCGCACCTATTGACCTGGACTATCCGGATTCACCGCACGAGCGGACGCGGTACTTCACCTTCAGCCTCTCCCACGCCACGATGAGCGACGGCCGACAAGGGGTGCTCAGTGTCCTCGTCGAGGTCACCGAGCAGGTGACCGCCGCGCAACGGATACGCGTCCTGTCCGAGGAACGCCGCCGCGCCCTGCAGCGCTACCGCAGCCTGGTGAACGCCGCGTCCCAGATCGTGTGGGTGACGGGCCCCAAGGGCGGGGTGACCGAGCCCAGCCCCGCCCGGTGAGCCTCCGCCCGACCTCCGCCCGTCCGAGGCCGAACCGTGGCTGCCCCCCGGGGTCAACAGCGTCGTCCTGCTCCCCGTCGTCGTCGAGGGCACCACGGCCGCCCTGGTCACCGCCTCGGTCAGCGGCGACCGCCCACCCCTCGGCGAGGCCGAGATCACTCTGCTGCGGGCCCTCCTGGAACGCGCCCACACCCCCCTCAGAAACGCCCTGGAGTACCAGCGCACCCGGCAGGTGGCGCTGGCCCTGCAGCGCAGCCTGCTCACCGACCCGCCGCACGTGCCCGGCATCGGCATCGCCGTCCGCTACCGGCCCAGCACCGCGGCCGCCGAGGTCGGCGGCGACTGGTACGACTCGTTCGTGCTCCGCGACGGCGCCACCGTCCTCACCATCGGCGACGTCTCCGGCCACGACCTGCCGGCCGCCGTCACCATGAGCCAGCTGCGCAACATGCTCCGCGGACTCGCGCTGGACCGCCAGGAGCCGACCGGCACGATCCTGCGCCGGCTGGACCTCTCCGTGCAGACCCTCTATCTGGAGTGCACCGCCACCTGCGTGCTGGCCCGGATCGAACGCTCCGGGACCGGCGGTCTCCAGCTCCACTACTCCGTCGCGGGCCACCCGCCGCCGCTGCTGGTCGAGGCGGACGGCAGCGGTTCCTGACCGGGGGCCGCTCCCCGATGCTCGGCCTCGTCCCGGACCCCCACTACGACAGCGCGGTGGATCCCCTCCTGCCCGGCTCGACCCTGCTGCTGTACACCGACGGGCTCGTGGAACGCCGTGAGGAGGACCTCACCGTCGGCCTGGAGCGGCTGCGCCACCACGCGTCGGCGACCGTCCACAGCCCGCTGGAGGTCTTCTGCGACACGCTGCTCGCCGACCAGTTGACCGTCGACAACGACGACGACGTGGCCATGCTGGCCCTGCGCCTGCCCATGACCCCCACGGACGAGCGCGGGAAGGACGGCCGGTAGCGGAGGACGGCCGGTAGCGGAGAACGAAGACGGAGAAGTGCGCGGCGGGCAGCGCGCGAGGCACGTCATGGGGATGGGAACGACCACCCGTTCGTGCCCGGCCCCGTGGCCGGCGGATCCGCGGCGCCGCTGAACGCCGCCGGCCGGTCGTGCGTATGACTCGTCGACCGCCCGCGGCGCGGGTAAGGGGCCGCCGGGCCGACGTGGAGGAACAGCCGATGAACGACCGAGTGCCCACCGCGATGCACGCGTTGCCCGACGGCGAGGCCGAACTCACGCTCGTGGTGCGCCTCCCGTGGGAGGACGTCGCCCGGCTCGGCCAGGAGGCGGGGCGGCTCGCCGCGCAGCTGCGGCGGCCGGTGACGCTGGACGAGGCGGTGAGCCACCGGTTGCGCTCCGCGCGGGGGGCCGCGCACGCGAAGCCGGCGGCGCAGGCGTCGGCCCCGACGCCGGACGCCAGCGCGTCGGTGTCGTCGCTGCCCTCGCGGCCGCCCGCCGAGCAGGCGCGGCAGGCGATCGAGAGGATCAACGGGACGGCGTGAGGGTTTCCGGGGGCGCCGTAGGGGCGGGGTCGAGTGCGGAGTGCCGGTCCGCTGTGGCTGATCGCGCCCACGCGGCGGAGCCGCGCATCGACTCGGCCCCGTGCCCCTTTCAGGGGCGCGGCGCCGGCCCTCGTCACAAGGCGGACCCAATTTTTGCCGCCGCCTTGCGGGCCGCCACCAGGATCGGGTCCCAGACCGGGGAGAACGGGGGTGCGTAGCCCAGGTCCAGGGTCGTCATCCGGTCCACCGTCATGCCGGCCGTGAGGGCCACCGCCGCGATGTCCACGCGCTTGCCCGCGCCCTCGCGGCCGACGATCTGGACGCCGAGGAGCCGGCCGGTGCGGAGTTCGGCGAGCATCTTCACCGTCATGGGGGAGGCGTTCGGGTAGTAGCCCGCGCGGCTGGTCGACTCGATGGTGACCGACTCGAACCGCAGGCCCACGCGGTGGGCGTCCTTCTCCCGCAGCCCGGTGCGCGCGATCTCCAGGTCGCACACCTTGCTGACCGCCGTACCGACCACGCCCGGGAAGGTGGCGTAGCCGCCGCCGGCGCCCGCGCCGATGATCTGGCCGTGCTTGTTGGCGTGCGTGCCCAGCGGGATGTGCCGCTGCTGCCCGGAGACCAGGTCGAGGACCTCCACGCAGTCGCCGCCGGCCCAGATGTTCTCGTGCCCGCGCACCCGCATCGACCGGTCGGTGAGCAGTCCGCCGTGTTCCCCCAGGGGAAGTCCGGCGGCCCGTGCCAGGGTCGTCTCCGGGCGCACCCCGATGCCGAGCACGACGACGTCCGCCGGGTACTCGGCGTCCTCGGTGGCGACCGCCCGCACCCCGCCGTCGTCCCCCGTGCGCAGCCCGGTGACCTCGGCGTCGTTCACCATGGTGATGCCCATGCCCTCCATGGCCCGGCGCACCAGGCGCCCCATGTCGGGGTCGAGGGTCGCCATGGGCTCCTCGCCGCGGTTGACGACCGTCACCTCGTAACCGCGGTTGAGCATCGCCTCGGCCATCTCCACGCCGATGTAACCCGCCCCGACGACCACCGCGCGGCGCCCGCGCGTGCGGGACAGCGTGTCGAGGAGGGCCTGTCCGTCGTCGAGGGTCTGCACGCCGTGCACCCCGGGGGCGTCCATGCCGGGCAGTTCCGGACGGATCGGCCGCGCACCGGTCGCGATCACCAGTTTGTCGTACGACGTCCAGGACTCGGCACCGGAATCGACGTCCCGCGCGCGTACCCGCCCCCGGTCGAGGTCGAGTTCCGTGACCTCGGTGCGCAACCGCAGATCGATGTCCCGCGCGCGGTGCTCCTCGGCGGTGCGCGCGATCAGGCGGTCCCGCTCGGGGACGTCACCGCCCACCCAGTAGGGGATGCCGCACGCCGAGAAGGAGGTGAAGTGGCCGCGTTCGAACGCCACGATCTCCAGTTCGTCCGGACCCTTCAGCCGGCGGGCCTGTGACGCCGCGGACATCCCCGCGGCGTCACCGCCGATCACCACCAGACGTTCCCTCGCACCGCGCGCATCGCTCATGGTCATACGAACACGCTACGGGGGCCGGGGATTTCAGGCCCGCTCGAGGGCCTCTCAGCCCTCCCCGTCCCCGTCGGACGCCGGGCGGGACGCCGGCGACGGCACCGGCCGGGCCGCCGGCAGCGGGCCGAGGGCGCTCGTCGCGGGCGCCGGCTCCGGACGCCGCGGCAGCCGGGGGCGTACGGCCTTCCGCCACAGCAGGACGAGCAGCGCCGCCACCGCCGCGAACGGCAGCACCGCGCCGAACGCCACCGCCAGCCAGCGCAGCATCGTCACGAACGCGTTCCAGCCGCCCGCGAGAGCGTCCACGAAACCGGGATCGTCGTCCTTCTCCGCCTCCTTCACCGGAGTCTCGGACAGGGACAGGGTGATGGTGGCCAGGCTCGTACGGTCCTTCAGGGACGCCTGCTGGGCGAGCAGTGCCTCCAGGTCGGCCTGGCGGCTGCTCAGCTCGCCCTCCAGGGTGACCACGTCACTGAGCTTGCCGGCCCGGTCCATCAGCTCACGGATGCGGGCCACGCTGGCCCGCTGGGTCGTGATCCGGCTCTCCACGTCGACCACCTGGTCGGTGACGTCCCGCGCCTCGGCGCTGCGTTCGAGGAGCTTGCCCGTGCCCTCCAGGTCGGCGAGGACCTCGTCGTACTTCTCGACGGGCACGCGCAGCACCACGCGCGTGTGCTCGTGGCCCTCCTCGTCCCGGTTCGTCGTCTCGTTGCCGACGTAGCCGCCCGCGGTCCCGGTCGTCGCGCGGGCCTCGTCCAGCGCCTCGGGGACGTCCTCGACCTGCACGGTGAGCGAGGCGGTGCGGATGACGCGGTTCGCGGTGGCCTTCGGCGGCGTGGTCGCCTTCGCGCCGTCCGCCGCACCGCCGGGGGCGCCCTGTTTCGCGTCCTCCTGCGCGGCCTGTCCTTCCGCCTGCGCGGCGGCTGCCTTGTCGGCGGCCCCGGACCCGCCGGAGTCGTCGCTCGCGCCGCTGCACCCGCTGACGGCGAGGGCCGCCGCCAGCAGGACCCCGGCCAGGGCGTGGGCGGGTCGTACGGATCGTCGTGTGCGCATATGGGACTCCCCCGCGTGGTGATGACTGACGTTCCTTCGACGCGGCAGGGGTGCGGGACGTTGGCGCCGGACGGTCCCGATGCGGTCACGGTAGGGACTCGACAGGGCCACATGGCCCTGGTGGGACCGTCGGTGGCGTTTGAGAGGGTGGAGTCATGAGCGGATCACATGCGGGCTCCGGGCAGCACATCGTCGTCGTCGGAGCCGGAATCGCCGGGCTGGCCGCCGCCCACCGGTTGCGGGAGCACGGGGCGCGGGTCACCGTGCTGGAGGCCTCGGACCGGGTCGGCGGCAAGCTGCTGCCGGGAGAGATCGCGGGCGCGCGCGTCGACCTCGGCGCCGAGTCGTTGCTGGCCCGCCGCCCCGAGGCGGTGGGTCTCGCCCGCGCGGTGGGCCTCGCCGACCGCCTCCAGCCGCCGGCCACCAGCACGGCCTCGCTGTGGACCCGGGGCGCCCTGCGCCCCATGCCCAAGGGCCACGTCATGGGCGTACCCGGCACCGCCGCCGCCCTCTCCGGCATCCTGTCCGACGAGGGGCTGGCCCGGATCGGGCGCGACGCCGGGCTGCCCCGCACCGAGGTCGGCGACGACGTGGCCGTCGGTGAGTACGTGGCGGCGCGCGTCGGCCGCGAGGTCGTCGACCGCCTGGTGGAGCCCCTGCTCGGCGGGGTGTACGCGGGCGACGCGTACCGCATCTCGATGCGCTCGGCGGTCCCGCAGCTCTTCGAGGCCGCCCGCACCCACACCTCCCTCACCGAGGCGGTCCGCGGGATCCAGGACAGGTCCGCCGCCGCGCCGCAGACGGGCCCCGTCTTCATGGGCATCGCGGGCGGAGTGGGCACCCTCCCGCTCGCGGTCGCCGACGCGCTGCGGGCGGGCGGCACGGAGATCCTCACCGGCACGCCGGTCACGGAGCTGCGCCGTGAACCGCGGGACGGCTGGCGGGTCGTCGCCGGTGACCGCGCCCTGCACGCCGACGCGGTCGTCGTCGCCGTCCCCGCCCCGGCCGCCGCCGCCCTGCTGCGCGCCGAGGCACCAGGCGCCGCCGCCGAGCTCGCCGGCGTCGAGTACGCCTCGATGGCGCTGATCACCCTCGCCTACCGCCGCGCGGAGGCCGATCTGCCCGAGGGCAGCGGATTCCTCGTGCCGCCCGTCGACGGGCACACCATCAAGGCGTCCACCTTCGCCTCGCGCAAATGGGGCTGGATCGCCGACGAGAACCCGGACCTGGTCGTCCTGCGCACCTCCGTGGGCCGGTACGGCGAGACGGAGATCCTCCGCCGCGACGACGCCGGCCTCGTGGAGGTCTCCCGGCACGACCTGTCGGCCGCCGTCGGTCTGGACGCCGCCCCGGTCGCCACCCGCGTCACCCGCTGGGAGGACGGCCTGCCCCAGTACCCCGTCGGCCACCACGCGCGCGTGGCCCGCGTCCGCGAGCACCTCGCGGGCCTCGCCGGTCTCGCCGTGTGCGGCGCGGCCTACGACGGCGTCGGCATCCCCGCGTGCATCGCGAGCGCGTACGCCGCCGCCGACCAGATCCACGGTGACCTGCGCGCTGTGCAACAACTCACCACCGACCCGGTGCAAAGCCTCCACGGAGGAGCAGGAGAATAAGGGACATGAGTGACGACGCCACCCCCCCCGCCCCCGACCGGATCCCGAACAAGGGCAAGCTGGCCAAGGACCTCAACGAGGTCATCCGCTACACCCTCTGGTCCGTCTTCAAACTGAAGGACGTCCTGCCGGAGGACCGCGCCGGGTACGCCGAAGAGGTCCAGGAGCTGTTCGACCAGCTCGCCGCCAAGGACGTCACGATCCGCGGCACCTACGACCTGTCGGGCCTGCGCGCGGACGCCGACCTCATGATCTGGTGGCACGCCGAGACGGCCGACCGGCTCCAGGAGGCCTACAACCTGTTCCGCCGCACCAAGCTGGGCCGCGCGCTCGAGCCGGTCTGGTCGAACATGGCGCTGCACCGGCCCGCCGAGTTCAACCGGTCGCACATCCCGGCCTTCCTCGCCGACGAGACGCCCCGCAACTATGTGAGCGTCTACCCCTTCGTGCGCTCCTACGACTGGTACCTGCTGCCCGACGAGGACCGCCGGCGCATGCTCGCCGACCACGGCAAGATGGCCCGCGGCTACCCCGACGTGCGCGCCAACACGGTCGCCTCGTTCTCGCTGGGCGACTACGAGTGGCTCCTCGCCTTCGAGGCCGACGAACTGGACCGGATCGTCGACCTCATGCGCCACCTGCGCGGCTCGGAGGCCCGGATGCACGTCCGCGAGGAGGTCCCGTTCTTCACGGGCCGCCGCAAGGACGTCGCGGAACTGGTCGCGGGCCTGGCCTGATCAGACGGCGGGCCGGGCCTCCGCGGTCCGACCACCCGCCGGCTTCGGTTCCGGGCGCGGTGCGCAGGAGGCGCGCCGCCCCGGAACGCGGCCGTCCAGCAGATACGCCTCCAGGTGGCGGTGCACGCAGGCGTTGGACCCGCCCGCGAGGCCGTGGCTGCCGGCGTCCCGCTCGGTCACCAGCGCCGACCCCGCCAGTCGCCGGTGCAGCTCCAGGGCACCGTCGTACGGGGTGGCCGCGTCCCGCTCCGCCGCCAGGATCAGCGTCGGCGGCAGCTCACCGCTGCCCGCGCGCACGTCCAGTGGTTGCTGCCGGGGTGCCCGCCAGTAGGCGCACGGCAGGTTGGTCCACACATTGCCCCAGGTCTCGAAGGGCGCCCGGCGTGCGAGCCGGGTGTTGTCCCGGTCCCACACCGCCCAGTCCGTGGGCCAGGGCGCGTCGTTGCACTCCACGGCGAGATACACCGCCCGCGCGTTCTCCGCCTCCGCCGCCGCCTGCGGATACTCCTGGGCCTGCTCGACCAGCGGCGCGGGGTCGCCCTTCAGGTACGCCGACAGCGCGTGCGCCCGATGCGGCCAGTGGTCGTCGTAGTACCCGGCCTTCAGGAACGCCGCCTGCAACTGCTCAGGACCGACCTTCCCGCCCGCCGGCTCCTTCGCCAGACGCGCACGGGCCCTGTCGTAACCGACCTGCACCGCGCGCGCCGTGTTCCCCAGCCCGTACACGTCGTCGTGCCGGGCGGCCCAGGCCCGGAAGTCCGCCCAGCGGTCCTCGAACGCCGCCGACTGGCCGAGGTTGTTGCGGTACCAGATCCGCTCCGGGGCCGGGTTCACCGCCGAGTCGAACACCATCCGCCGTACGTGCGAGGGGAACAGCGTGGCGTACAGCGCCCCGAAGTACGTGCCGTACGACGATCCCAGGAACGTCAGCCGGTTCTCGCCGAGCGCGGCGCGCAGGACGTCCAGGTCGCGGGCGTTGTTGAGCGAGTTGTAGTACCGCAGCGAGTCGCCGGCCCGCTCGGCACAGCCTCGCGCGTACGCCTTGGCCCGCGCGACGCGCTCCCGTTTGTACGCCGCCGAGGGGTGGACGGGTGCCTTCGAGGGGCCCTTGAAGAACGTCCCCGGGTCCGTGCAGGACAGTGGTGCCGAACGGCCCACCCCGCGCGGGGCGTAGCCGACGAGGTCGTACGCCGCCGCGAGGCGCTTCCACTCGGGCAGCGCGCCCATCATGGGGAAGTACATGCCGGTGGCGCCCGGCCCGCCCGGGTTGTGGACCAGGGAGCCCTGCCGGGGCACCTTGCGCTTGTCGTTGCCGGGGTCCTTCCCGGTGGCCCGGACGCGGCTGACGGTGAGTTCGATCTGCTTCCCGTCCGGGCGGGCGTAGTCGAGCGGGACGCGCAGCGTGCCGCACCGGACGGTGCCCGGCAGCTCCTGCCCGGCGGGACACGGGCCGAAGTCGATGCCCTCGGCCGCGGCCCGCGCGGCGGCCGTCGCGGTGCCGCGCGACTCGGCGGTGGGCGTTGCCGCGCCGGCCGGGGCGGCGGCCAGGGTGGTGAGCAGCAAGGACCCGGCGGCCACATGGACGGCGGCGGCAGTTCTCATCGACGATCCCTTCGGTGCACGACGGCGACAAAAGGGATGTTTCGTACGTCGGTGGTTCGAAGCAAGCACCGTGCGCCGGGGTGTCGGCGTCAATGCCCTTCGTGGGGTCCCCGGTGCGCGAAGGCCGCGCGCAGTTCCGGCTCGCCCACCGCGCGGATGCCGCGCACGGCGACGGACGTGAGATACGTACGGTCGTCAGCGGCGTCGCCGGCACCGCGGGGCAGGGTGCCCAGCAGGCGCTGACCGGCCGGGGAGGCCCAGGGCGAGTACGGGTGGACCTCGAACCGCGCGATGGCCAGGCAGCCCAGCGTGAGGGCCAGGGGCAGCGCGAACCACAGCGCGACCAGAAAGCGCGGCATGTCCGACGGAACGGGCATGAGCAGGGCGGCCGTTGCCAGTCCCGCCACGGCCGGCACGGCGAGCCGCACCTGCCGCACCGCCTCGGCGACGGTCGTCCCGGCACCGTCGGGCACCGCCAGCCCGGCGCCGACCAGCCGTTCGGCGATCCCGCGCACGGCGTCCGCGGTCGCCGCGGCGGCCCGCACCGGCGCGATCGGCGACTGCCCCTGAGGCCCTATCGCCCCTATCACCGACCGCTCCATCTCGTCCCGCCCGCATGGATCGACGACCGTGGCCCAGCCGGTGTGCGCAAGGAGCAGTCGCCGCTGACGGGCCATCGCGACGAGCGTGACATCGGCGACCCGCCCGGGGCCGCCGGACAGGAACGCGGCCTCGTACAGCGTCAGATCGCGTCCCGCTCCCGCGTCGGAGTCGGCCACGGCGGCACCGCGCACGGCGGCCAGACACAGCCGCAGGCACGCCACACCGGCGACGGCCCAGGCCAGGAGCAGAAGAGGTACCCAGAACATGAGTTGTTTGTAAGCGACACGGTCGCGAATACACCATGCCTTGTTCACAATCCGGGACGGAGTGTTGTCAGTATGTGACGTTCCGCTTGGATTGCCGGGTGCGCCTGCGGTCAGCGCCGCAGCAACACCCGCCGCGTGGCCCGCGCCAGCCGCACCGCCGGCCTGCCCGAACGCGGCCTCGACCCCGACCGCTCCAGCCACCACTCCCGCAGCTCGCGCCGCACCGACGCGTCCTCCGGCCGCCCGGCCAGCACATGCTCGGCGAACTCCAGCGCGTCCCGCCGGTAGCCGCCGGCCATCGGCCGCGTCTGCGCGTACGCGAGGAAGGCGGCCCGGTACCCGTCCCCGAGGATCACCGGCAGCTCGGGCGCGACCTTGGCGACGACATCGGCCCGCTTGGCGGCGAGCGCCCGCGCCTGCACGCCCATCCGCACCCGGTCGAACCCCTCCGGTACGGGCGCCTGGGCGACCAGCGCGGACAGCACCGCGGTCTGCGCGAGCGCGAGCCGCTCCCGGGCGGCCTCGAGGGAGCCCTGCCGTGGCTCGGGGCGGACCCCCACGACCGGCGCCGCGCCCGCGTCCCGCCGCTCCGCCCCCTGCTCCACCGCACGCCGGATCGCGCCCAACTCCCGCTCCATCTCCTCCGCTTCCGGGAAGTTCTCGTCCCGCTCCAGCAGGACGCCAGGAGGGGAGACCCGGGAGGCGAGGTCGGTGAGGACGTCGAGCACGGGCCGCGGGACGGGGTGGGCGTGGCTGTCGTGCCACACGCCGTCCCGCTCGAACCCGCCCGCGACATGGACGTACGCGATGGCCTCCAGGGGCAGTCCGGCGAGCGCCTCGGCCGGGTCCTCGCCCCGGTTGACGTGGTTGGTGTGCAGGTTGGCGACGTCGATGAGGAGCCGTACGCCGGTCCGGTCGGCCAGCTCGTACAGGAACTGCCCCTCGGTCATCTCCTCGCCGGGCCACGAGATCAGCGCGGCGATGTTCTCCACGGCGAGCGGCACGGGCAGCGCGTCCTGCGCGATACGGACGTTCTCGCACAGCACGTCGAGGGCGTCACGGGTGCGCGGAACGGGCAGCAGGTGCCCCGCCTCGATCAGCGACGAGGCGGTCAGCGCACCGCCCGCCCGCACGAACGCGATGTGCTCGGTGACGAGCGGCGACCCGAGTGCCTCCGCCCGCTCGGCGAGGGCGGCCAGCCGCCCCTCGTCGGGCCGCTCGGCCCCGCCAAGACCCAGCGACACCCCGTGCGGCACGACGGTCACCCCCCGCTCGCGCAACCGCTCCAGCGACTCGGGCAGATGCCCGGGGCAGACGTTCTCGGCCACGACCTCGACCCAGTCGATCCCCGGCATGCCCTCGACGGCCTCCGCGATCTCCGGCCGCCACCCGATCCCCGTCCCCAGTCGCACCATCGTCCCCTCCTCCACCGGTGTGTCCGGCCCCCGTAGGTGAGAGGGATATGGCCCCCCAACACACCCCCGAACCGCGCCCCGGCCACCTTCAGAGCAACATTTGAGGTTGGGGGCGCGCCGGCCGGGCGAAGCCGTCGAGCGCGCGGAAGTCGTCCTCCCGGATGTATGCGGGTCGTACGGGCACGGCCCGGGTCTCAGCCGGCCCGACCGAGCGAGATGTCGCGGGAGCCGGGGGTGAAGTCGGTGAAGGACTGTTCCCAGGACTCGTCGGGCCAGTGGTAGGTCACCCGGCCCTCGGTGGGCCGGTAGTGGGCGGTGTAGACCGTTCCCAGCCCCTCGTCATACGCGTACTGGTACAGCGGCGGCTTCAGCATCGCCGCCACGTCCTCGCCCGCCGCCCGGACGGTGCTCAGCCGCTCCTGGGTCCGGGAGAACCGCTCCTGGTCGTCCGGCACCGGCAGGTGCTGGTGGTTGGCGGCGCAGGCGTCCGGTGCCTCGGTGAGCGGGATGTCCGGTCCCACGAACACCGTCACCGCCTTCCCGGAGTCCACGAGGGTGACGTTCTGCGGGATGGCGATCGGTATGGACCGCAGCTTGCCGAGTGCCTCGTCGACGGTGTCGCACGTCTCCAGCAGATAGCGCAGCACGATGAGGACGGCGAAGCCGGGGCCGTGGACGAACCGGCCGCCGAAGGTGAGCGAGACCGCCAGTCCGGCGTCGTTCATCCCGTCGAGCAGGCCCCAGACCGCGTCCTGCGTTCCGATGACCGGACGGAGGAAGTGCGAGGAGACGATGGTGCCTTCGCACTCGTCGGGGGCGAAGTCGTAGTTGCGCAGCAGGGTGCCGCTCCCGCCGATCTGCGTGCAGCCGGAGAAGAACGGGCGCAGGATCGCGAGGGTGAGGAACGTCTCCCCGCCGGGCCGGTCGAGTTGACGGGCGAGCCGCTCCAGGACCGGGACCAGTTCCGGCATGTGTGTCTCGAACAGCGCCCTGGCCCGGTCCGTGCCTTCCGCTGTCCGGCTCTCGTCGGTCATCCACTCCTTCGCGCGCGGCCACATGGGACGCACATGGGTGGCCCAGCGGCCGTCGCCGCCGTCGCCGATCTCGATGGAACGGAATGTCTTCCGCAGCCGGCTCATGTCTGTCGCTCCCTCACGGGCCTCGGATGAAGTAGTGGCAAGCTACCTAATTTCCGGAACAACTCACTTTCGTTTCACGCACGTTGACGCTCACCATGCCCAGTACTACTTTGCGGGAGCGCTCTCATTCCCCCACATCCGCCGAGCACCCTGCCTCCGTGTGCAGGACCGTCGCGTCCGTCGAAGGGCCGGCACACGGCCCCAGCTGACATCAGGGCAGGAAGGCGCCCCACACAGGGAGCAGTCCATCCATGAATCCCGTACGGAGATCCCGCCGGTGGCAGCCCGCCGCGGCGCTCGGCCTCACCCTGGCGCTGGCACTGTGCGCGCTGCTGCCGCAGACCGCGTCCGCCGGCGACACGGCGAGCGCGGCCGACGTCTGCAACAAGCACTGCGACGGCCGTGACCCCGCCCTCTCCCCGGGCGACCGCACGCCCGTCACGGCGACCGTCCACTCACGCTCCATCGTCCTGCACTTCGACGACACCGACGCGATGGGCTGGGCCTCCCTCGGCAACGGCGACCCGGGCGACGAGGTCTGGCTCGACCGCTCCTTCGACGGCGGCCGGACCTGGAGTCAGGGAAGCAGGCTCGGCGCCACCGCCGTACCGTCGGGGCAGCGCGGATGGCGTACCCGGATGTACAACGTGGACGACTGGGGCGCCCACGGCGTCGGCGCGCTGCGGGCCTGCGGCAAGGCCGGTGACCGTCCCGAGATCGCCTGCACGCCCTGGGCGCGCACCACCTGGAACGCCGGCGACCGGCGCACCGCCGCGGCCACCGGACTGATGACCCTCTACAACCACTCGACGGGCCTGTTCGACACCACCGGCTGGTGGAACTCGGCGAACGCGCTCACGGCCGTCATCGACAACATCCGCGCGTCGGGCATGGGCAGTTACCGGTACGCCATCGCCCGCACCTACGACCTGAACGTGAACGCGCGGGAGGGGCAGTTCCGCAACGACTACATCGACGACACCGGCTGGTGGGGACTGGCCTGGGTGGCCGCCTACGACCTGACCGGCGACCGCCGCTATCTCGCCACCGCCCGCGCGGACGCCGACCACATGGCCGCGTACTGGGACTCCACGTGCGGCGGCGGAGTGTGGTGGAGCACCGCGCGCACCTACAAGAACGCGATCTCGAACTCCCTCTACATCCAGCTCAACGCCGCGCTGCACAACCGGATGCCGGGGGAGAGGACCTACCTGGAGCGGGCGCGGGCCGGCTGGTCCTGGTTCAGGGGCACGGGCATGGTGAACGGCTCGCACCTGGTCAACGACGGCATCGACCTGGGCACCTGCCGCAACAACGGCGACACGGTGTGGTCGTACAACCAGGGTGTGCTCCTCGGCGCCCTGACCGAACTGCACCGGGCCACGGGCGACGGTGCCCTGCTCACCGACGCACGGCGCATCGCCGACGCCGCCACCACCTCGTCCGCGCTCCACACGGCGGACGGCATCCTGCGCGACCCGTGCGAGAACGGCGACTGCGGGGCGGACGGACCGTCGTTCAAGGGGGCGCACGTGCGGGGACTGGGCGAGCTCAATGCCGTACTCCCGGACCACCCGTACACCCCCTACCTCCGGCGCCAGGCCGACCGCGCCCACGCGAGCGACCGCAACACCCTCGACCAGTACGGGCTGCGCTGGTACGGGCCGCTCGACAGGGTGGACGCGGCACGCCAGCAGAGCGCCGTCGACCTGTTCAACGCCGCGCCCTGACCGACGCTTCCGGCAGGGACGGAAGGCAAGGAGAAGTCACGCCCGGCCGGGCTCACCGCAGCGCCGGATGGTCCGCCACCACCGTGCACGAGCCCGGGGCGATCTCCGTGAAGCCCGCGTCGCGGACCGTGGGGAGGCCGGTGGTGGTCAGGGCGGGCCAGTGGGCGGGGTCGGCGGTGCGGACGGTGAGGGGGAAGCCGGTGGCGTGCCAGGCGGCGCGGGCCTCGTCCGGGAGTCGCCACCAGGCCAGTTGGGCGGCGTGGCCCGCCTGGGCCATGGCCTTGCCGGCCGACATGTCGAGGGCGGGGTTCAGCCAGAGGACGGGGGCCGCCGGGTCCGTCGGGGGCACGGGATCGGGGTCGTCGAGGTCGGTGCCGGAGACCTGGAGGCGGGCCAGGTCCTTGGGCCAGCCGTCCAGGGGGACGGGCGGGAAGACGCGGACCTCCGCCGACTTGCCGGTGACCGTGATCCCGGGAAGGGCCTCCGCGCGGCGCCACTCCGCGCCGCGCGCCCGGCGCACCACCTTGCGGATGCGGGCGTCCTGCCAGTCGCGCATCGCCCGCGCCCACTCGCCCTCGCCCACCGAGCGCTCGTCGGTCAGCATCACCAGGACCGCGCGGGCCGCCGTCTCCAGGGCGTCCGTACGGGGCGGAGGCGCCGCCCGTTCGATGCGGACCACCAGGGGCAGGACGAACTGGGGTGCCGCGTCGCGGGCGCCCGGATCGGGGCGGAAGGGGTTGTCGGCGGCAGGTGTCTGATCATTGCTCACGCGTTCAGTGTGCCAAGCCGCGCGGCGGTCCCGTCAGCCCGAGCAGGACGTCCGCTCGGCCTCCCGCCACTCGCAGACCGGGCACAGCGTGATGCCCTTGTACGACTCCGGGTACTCCGTCGGCTTCTGGCACAGCACGCATGCCGCGTACGGCGGGCCGTCGGCCCTGGGCGGCCGGGTGACGTCGATCAGGCAGTAGTCGTTGTCGGTGTCGCTCATGGCTCAAGGGTAGGACGCTCGGCCCGGCCGTTCGCCGCCGAGATCAGGTCGGAGACCTGCACGAAACGGTAGCCCCGGCGGCGCAGCTCCGGGACGATTCTCCGTACGGCCCGTTCCGTCGCCGGGGCCGCGCTGCGGGTGCAGTGCAGGACGACCACCGAGCCGGGACGTACGCCCTCCAGCACCTGCCGCGCCACCGCCTCCGCGTCCGTGGCGAACGCGTCGCCGCCCACCACGTCCCACTGCACGGCCGTCACACCGGCCGGGGTCAACGCCTTGAGCGCGGCGCGGTCGTAGCAGCCGCCGGGGAAGCGGAAGTACGGCTTCGGATCGGGCACGCCCACCTTCCGGAACGCCGCGTACGCCCGCTCCACGTCCGCCCGCATCCGGTCGGCGGAGACGGCCGGCAGGCCGTAGCAGTCGCCGGTGAAGGCGTAGTGGCTGTAGGAGTGGTTGGCGACCTCGAAGAGCGGGTCCCGGCCGATGGAGCGGGCCTGGTCCGGGTACTCCTCGGCCCAGCGGCCCGTCATGAACACCGTGGCCGGCACCTTCAGCGCGCGCAGGGTGGCGATGAGCCGCGGGTGGTCGAAGTGCTCGCCCGCCGCCGCCCTCGGGCCCTGGTCGGCGGTCATGTCGGCGTCGAAGGTGAGGGCGACCGCCCGGTCGCCGGTGCGCGGGCCGTTGCGGAAGACCGGGGTCAGGCCGGACGGGCCCGGGGCGAGTGTGGGAGGGGCCGAGGGGGAGGGGGGCGCGGAGGGCGCGGGGCGGGGCGCCTGCCGGGCGGGGTGGGCGGTGGCGCAGGCGGCGAGCGCGGTGGCCAGGACGCATACGGCGGCTGCTCGACGTACGAGAGTGATCACCGTATGACAATATGAGTGCATTCATGGCGTTCATGCTGTTGTACGTCCTGGTCGGTCCCCGCATCACCCGGGTGGGTGGGTGTCCGCCCCGTACCGCCTCAGATGTCGCGCCGTTCCAGCGGCCGTGTCGCCGGGCCCTGGATGACCTTGCCGTCGGTGTCGAAGCGGGAGCCGTGGCAGGGGCACTCCCAGGCGCGTTCGGCGGCGTTGAAGTCCACCAGGCAGCCCAGGTGGGTGCAGCGGGCGGAGACGGCGTGCAGGGTGCCGTCGTCGTCGCGGTAGACCGCGAGCCGGCCGCCCTCCGCGCGGACCACGGCGCCCTCGCCCGGCGGCAGCGCCTCCGCCGGCGGCGCCGGGCGCAGCCGGTCGCCGACGAAGTGCTTGGCCACCTGCGCCTGGTGTTTGAGGAAGGACGGCGCCTCGCGTACGGCGGAGGCCAGGCGGCGCGGGTCGTACAGACCGCTCCACTCGCACTCCTCACCGGTGATCTGCGCCGTGAGCAGCAGGCCCGCCATCATGCCGCCGCTCATGCCCCAGCCGCCGAAACCGGTGGCGACGTAGGTGTGCCGGGCGCCCGGGTGCAGCGGGCCGACCAGCGGCACGGTGTCGGTGGGATCGTTGTCCTGCGTGGCCCAGAAGTGGGTGAGTTCGACGTCGGGGAAGTGCGTGCGGGCCCACGCGGAGAGGCGGTCGAAGAGGGCACGGGTGTCGCCCGTGCCCGGTGTGAAGTGCTCGCCGGTGATCACGAGGAGGCGGTGGGAGCCGTCCTCGCCGTAGGGGGCCGTGCGGACCGAGCGGGTGTTCTCCTCGGGAGTGATGTACATGCCGCCGGGGTCCTGACCGGCGGGAACGGGCCCGGCGACGACCAGTTCGCGGCGCGGGGAGAGGCGGGTGAACAGCAGTGCCCGGTCGAAGACCGGGTAGTGGGTGGCGACCACGACGTCCCGGGCCGTCACCGTCGCCCCGGCCGCCGTCGACAGACGGCACGGCGTGCCCTCCTCCAGACCGAGGACGGTGGTGTCCTCGTGGACGCGCCCGCCGTGCGCGACGATGTCGTCCGCGAGCGCCAGCAGGTACTTGCGCGGATGGAACTGCACCTGGTCCGTCACCTTGACGGCGCCCGCCACCGGGAACGGCAGGCCGGTCTCCGTCACGAAGGAGGCCGGCAGGCCCGCCTCCCGCGCCGCCTCGGCCTCCGCGCGCAGCTCCTCCACCCGGTCCGCGTCACGGACGTAGGTGTACGCGCTGCGGCGCTCCCACTCGCAGTCGACGCCGAGCTCCTCCACGACCCGTGCGGTGTGCTCGATCGCCTCGGACTGCGAACGGGCGTACAGGCGCGCGCCCTCGCCGCCCCGGGTGCGGCGCAGCTTGTCGTAGACCAGCGTGTGCAGGGCGGTGACCTTGGCCGTGGTGTGCCCGGTGACACCGGCCGCGACCCGTCCGGCCTCCAGTACCGCGACGCTCTTCCCCGCCCGCGCCAGCTCCCGGGCCGTGCACAGGCCGGCGATGCCCGCGCCGATCACGGCCACGTCGACGTCGAGGTCCTCGGTCAATGGGGTGTGCCGGCCGCCCGGCGCGGTCTGGAGCCAGTACGAGCCGCCTGCCTGCTGCTTCTCCGTCATGCCGCGCCGAGTACCCCGGCGCGACCGGTTCACCGTCCGGGCGGATCTCTTGCACGACGGGCGGCACGGGACTAACGTACAACCAAATGGTTGTAGATGGGGTCGACGAGACCGGCGAAGCCGTGGACCGGCTGTTCCACGCCCTGGCCGACGCGACGCGGCGCGACATCCTCCGCCGCTGCGTCCGGGGTGAGCTGTCCGTGTCACGTCTGGCCGCGGCGTACCCGATGAGCTTCGCCGCGGTGCAGAAACACGTCACGGTGCTGGAGCGGGCCGGTCTGGTCGCCAAGGAGCGACGCGGACGGGAGCAGCTCGTGCGCACCGATCCCGACGCGGTGGGCCGGGCGCGGCAGGCCCTCGACGAACTGGAGTCGGCCTGGCGGGCGCGGGTGGACCGGATGTCCGGTCTGCTCGCGGAGGACGTCACCGGGACCGGTGACTCCGAGGCCCCGGCCCACGACGAGAACACGACGGAAGGACCGGACGGATGACTGTCACCAGCGTGGACAAGGACGTCGACCGACTGACGCTCACCCTCGTCGCCGACTTCACCGCTCCCGTGGAGCGGGTGTGGCGGCTGTGGGCCGACCCGCGGCTGCTGGAGCGCTGGTGGGGCCCGCCGAGCTACCCGGCGACCTTCGAGGAGCACGACCTGACGCCCGGGGGCGGCATGAAGTACCACATGACCGGCCCGGAGGGCGAGAAGTACGGCGGCTGGTGGCGGGTCTCCTCGGTGACGCCGCCGACCACCCTCGAGTTCACCGACGGCTTCTCCGACCAGGAGGGGAAGCCGAACCCCGAAATGCCGACCACCTCGGTACGGATGACGCTCACCGCGTCCGAGGGCGGCACCCGGATGGAACTGCGGTCCGTCTTCGACACCCGGGAGCAGATGGAGCAGCTGGCCGAGATGGGCATGGTGGAGGGGATGAGTCAGGCCGTCGGCCAGATGGACGCGCTTCTGGCGGGCTGAGCGCCGTGCCGGGACGGAGGGCGGCGCACCGGCCTCCGTCCCGGTCGTCGTGCGGCTGCGGCTACCTGCGCCAGGGGCCCGTCACGGCGAACGTCGTACCGGGGTCGTAGCAGTTGACGTACATCGTGCGGCCGTCCGGGGAGAAGGTGACCCCGGCGAACTCGCCCCACTCCGGTCCCTCGGGGGTGCCGCCCGCCGCGGTAGCGGCTGATGTGATCGCCTGGCGGTTGCGCGCCATCGCGTAGACCTCGCCCCGGCGCGTGACGCCGTAGACGTGCTGGGCGCCGCCGCCGTCCTCGCACACCATCAGACCGCCGCTGGGCGCGAGGCAGATGTTGTCCGGAGACTCGCCGGGCAGCTGGACGTCGGTGTCCGGGCCGAAGACGATCACCAGGGTGAGGCAACGCCGGTCCGGGTCGTAGCGCCAGATCTGGCCGTAGTGGTCACCGGCCGACCCCTCGGCGCTGCGGGCGAAGGACGACACGAAGCAGACCGAGCGGCCACCCCAGTAGCAGCCCTCCAGCTTCTGTGCGTGGGTGATGCCCTTCGGGCCGAAGTCCTGGTGGCGGATGGGGGTTTCGGCGGCCAGCGGGTCCGGTACGTCGACCCACTCGACGCCGTCGAAGCGGGCGCCGACGTCCTGGATCGAGGACAGGTCGGGCACCCCGGGCACCCGCATCGCCTGGAGCCGGCCGCCCGCGCGCAGCGAACCGGTGCCGCCGAGCGGCTTCTCCGGCAGGAAGCGGTAGAAGAGGCCGAAGGGCCGTTCGAAGGCGTCCTCGGTCTCGTAGACCACGCCCCGCTTCGGGTCCACGGCGATCGCCTCGTGCTGGAAGCGGCCCATCGCGGTCAGCGGTACGGCGCCCGTGCGGCGCGGGTCGGCGCCGTCGACCTCGAAGATGTAGCCGTGGTCCTTGGTGTAGCCGCCTGTGCCGGCCTTGTCCTCGGTCTCCTCGCAGGTCAGCCAGGTGTCCCAGGGGGTCGGTCCACCCGCGCAGTTCACGGCCGTACCGGCGATCGCGACCCGTTCCGACAGCACCCGGCCGCGGTGGTCCAGGGTGAGTGCCGTACAGCCGCCCTTGCCCTCTGGGTCGTAGGTCAGGCCGTCGACCACCGGGACCGGGACTCTGCCGGTGGCGCGGTTCTCGTGGTTGCGGACCAGGTGGACACGGCCGTGGCGGCCGGCGAAGGCGGCCATGCCGTCGTGGTGGGAGGGGACCGGGCCCTCGCCGGAGCGCAGCGGGTCGCCCTCGCGGGAGAGCACGGTGTAGCGGAAGCCCTTCGGCAGGTCGAGCAGTCCGTCGGGGTCGGGGACCAGGGGGCCGTAGCCGCTGTGGCCGAGGTCCTGGGCGGCGACGGTGCCGGTGAAGAGTTCGGAGAGGGCGCCGGTGAAGGCGATGCCGATGCCGAGGGCGCCGGAACGGGCGAGCGCCTGACGTCGTGTCGTGGGGAAGCCGGTGGTGGACCCGGTGGTGGACCCGGTTTCTGACATGGGGAAACCTTCCTGCTGGCGGACAGGAACTGTGATCCGGTCGTGTCTATCACCTGGTGCGGGTCACGGGAACCACGCGCGTAGCACGTGTCACGGGCCGGGGGCGCGGTCGTCGGACGCCGGGCGGGGTTCCGTCGAGAGGTCCGGTGCGGGCTGCTGGGCGCGTTCGAGGAAGCGGAGGAGTTCGACGGGGAAGGGCAGGACGAGGGTGGAGTTCTTCTCGGCGGCGACGGCCACGATGGTCTGCAGCAGGCGCAGTTGGAGGGCGGAGGGGGTCTCCGACATCTGCTGGGCGGCCTCGGCGAGCTTCTTGGAGGCCTGGAGTTCGGCGTCGGCGTTGATGACACGGGCCCGGCGTTCGCGGTCGGCCTCGGCCTGGCGGGCCATGGACCGCTTCATCGTGTCGGGCAGGGAGACGTCCTTGATCTCGACGCGGTCGATCTGCACGCCCCAGCCGATCGCGGGGCTGTCGATCATCAGCTCCAGGCCCTGGTTCAGCTTCTCGCGGTTGGACAGCAGGTCGTCGAGGTCGCTCTTGCCGATGATCGACCGCAGTGAGGTCTGCGCCATCTGGGACACCGCGAAGCGGTAGTCCTCGACGTTGATGATGGCCGCCGACGCGTCGACGACCTTGAAGTAGACGACCGCGTCGACCCGGACGGTGACGTTGTCCCGGGTGATGCCCTCCTGGGCCGGCACCGGCATCGTGACGATCTGGAGGTTGACCTTGTGCAGGCGGTCCACGCCGGGGACCACGAGGGTGAAGCCGGGCGGGCGCGCGGTGCCGTGCAGGCGGCCGAGGCGGAAGACGACGCCGCGCTCGTACTGCTTGACGACCCGGGCCGCCGCGATGACGTAGGCGGCGCCGGCGGCGCCCACGGTGACGGCTGCGGTGAGTAGCTCCTCGACCATGTCGACCTCCCGGTCAGAGGTCTGTTGCGTGCGGGTTCATCCGTTGCTGCAACGATATGCCCGGTGCCCGGTGTGGAGCCATGTCGGGTGGCGGCAGGGCCGGGCCGCAGGGCTGGGCGGCGGGGTGTTTCGCCCCCGCCGCCCCTTCCCGCTCCTTCCCGTTCCCCGGGCGCTGCCCCCGGACCCCCGTTCGCGCCCACACGGCGGAGCCGCATGTCGGGACAGCCCCGCGTCCCTGAAGAGGCCCGGCTCCCCGCGTCCTCAGGGGGCCGTGACCGGAGTTTCCTTCTCCTTCGTCGGGCGTTCCGTGAGTTTCACCGGGTCCGTGCCCGGTGTGCTGTGGCGTTCGGACCAGTTCCTCAGGGCCGTGTGACAGGCGTGGTCCAGGTGGTGGAGGCCGGTGAGGTCCAGTTCGACGGGGCGGTCCTGGGGGAGGGACTCCAGGGTGTCCAGGATCTTCGGGAGGCGCAGGAAGGTCGCGTTGCCCGACAGGTACACCTGGATGGGGCCCGCTCCCTTGTCTATGACCTCCAGCTTCGCCTGCGAGGCCTCCCAGGCGGTCTTGGCGACCGACAGGGCCAGACCGATCAGCACGCCCTCGAACATGTTGACCACGACGATCGACACGGCGGTGACCACCAGGATCAGCGCCTCGCCCCGGTGGCCCCGCCAGAGCGCGACCACCCCGCGGAACGGGATCAGTTTCCAGCCGGCGTGGACCAGGATGCCGGCCAGCGCGGGCAGCGGGATCAGCGCCAGCGCGGACGGCAGCAGCGCCGCGAACAGCAGCAGCCACACGCCGTGCAGCACCCGGGACGCCTTGGTCCTGGCGCCCGCCCGGACATTGGCCGAGCTGCGCACGATGACCGCGGTCATCGGCAGCGCGCCGAGGACCCCGCAGACCGTGTTGCCCGCGCCCTGCGCCATCAGCTCCTTGTTGTACTGGGTGCGCGGACCGTCGTGCAGCCGGTCCACCGCGGCGGCGCTGAACAGGCTCTCGGCGGAGGCGATCAGGGTGAAGGCGACGATCGTGCCGAGGACGCCGGCCTCCAGTCCGCCGAAGGCGTCCGCGCCGGGTGGCTGGACGGCGTCGAGCAGGCCCTGCACCTCGACCGTCGCGACGGGCACGCCGAACGCGAGGGTGACCGCCGTCGCCAGCAGGACCGCCGCGAGCGCGCCCGGTACGGCGCCGGCCGGGCCCGGCATCCGGCGCCACAGCACCATCACGGCGACGGTGCCCGCGCCGACCGCGAGCGAGGCGAGCGCCTCGGTGCTGCCGAGCGCGTCCGCGGCCGCCCCCGGCAGCCCGAGGATCTTGTCGACGCCGGAGGCGGGCGCCGCCAGCCCGGCCGCCGCGTAGAGCTGGCCGGCGATGAGCACGAGACCGATGCCGGCCAGCATGCCCTCGACCACCGAGAGCGATATCGCGCGGAACCAGCGGCCGAGCCGCAGCGCGCCCATGGCCAGCTGGAGCAGCCCGGTGGCCAGCACGATCACGCCGAGGGCGGGCAGTCCGTAGGTGTCGACGGCCTCGAAGACCAGCACGGTCAGCCCGGCGGCCGGACCGGACACCTGCAGGCTGCTGCCCGGCAGCAGGCCGGTGACCAGCCCGCCCACGATGCCGGTGATCAGGCCGAGTTCGGCCGGGACGCCGGAGGCGACGGCGACACCCACGCACAGCGGGAGCGCGACGAGGAACACGACGAGCGAGGCGGCGAAGTCCTGCCGCAGACGGGGGAACTTGGACACGGCCGTGCTCACAGCGCCTCGAAGGTGTCGGTGTCCGCGCGGTGCTCGCGTACGGCTCCGGTGTGCACCTCGTAGTACCAGCCGCGCAGCCGGAGCCGGCCCGAGGCCAGCCGCTGCTCGACGCACGGGTACGAGCGCAGCCGCAGCAGCTGGGCCAGGACGTGGTGCTGGACCGCCTGCGCGCACGCCGGGTCCGTCGCGTCGGCCGGCGCCGGCTCGTCGGCGGCGTGCGCCAGCCAGTCGCGTACGGCGGGCACGGCGTCCAGGTCGTCGCCGCGCACCAGCGCGCCGATGGCCCCGCAGTGGGAGTGGCCGCAGACCACGATGTCCGTCACGCCGAGGACCCCCACCGCGTACTCGACGGTGGCCGCCTCGGAGGTGGGGCGCCCGGGGGTGTACGGCGGGACGATGTTGCCCGCGGTGCGCAGCTCGAAGAGCTCGCCGGGCCGGGCGCCCGTGATCAGGGCCGGCACGACCCGGGAGTCGGAGCAGGTGATGAACAGGACGTCGGGGGATTGCCCCTCGGCGAGGCGGGCGAACTCCTCAGGGCGCTGTCCGAACGTGCGGGCGTTGTCGATGAGGGGCTGCATCTGGTGATTCCTCCTGGCGCGCGTGGGGGCGCGTCGGACGGGCATGACAAAGGTCGGACTCCGCTGACCCGTGGCCCTTGCCTCACGGAATGTATACGCGGGTGCGAAGGGTGCGGGAAATGCGGAGAAGTGAAGCGCAGGTAAAGCGACGGCAGAGGCCGGGGGTGGGGCCGCAGTCGCCGGACCTTGGAACATGCGTGCTTCGCGAGGCGGTTCGCACCTCTCCCGCATGCCAACGCTTGGTCAATGGTTGGTCAAGAAACACGTTAACCCTGCAAAGTCGTTTGCAGGGTTAACTCAATGTTTCGTGGCGAAGAGAGCCTGAAAAGAAAGGGTGTGTTGGCGCGAATGCGCCCTTGATCGACGGCTGTTCGATCGGGTATCCGACACGCGGTCGACCCGGTTCACCCGTTTCACGGGGTTTCGGTGAGCCGTCCCGCGTCGCGGGCCAGCGCGGTGAGCCGCGAGATCGCCCGGAAGTACTTCTTGCGGTAGCCGCCCTTCAGCATCTCCTCGCTGAACAGCCGGTCGAACGGCAGCCCCGAGGCGAGTACGGGCACCTCACGGTCGTAGAGCCGGTCCGCGAGGACGACGAGCCGGAGCGCGGTCGACTGGTCCGGCACCGGACGCACACCGGTGAGGCACACCGCGCGGAGTCCGTCGGTCAGGGCGCCGTAGCGGCTGGGGTGGACCCGCGCGAGATGCTCCAGCAGGTCGGGGAAGGCGTCGAGCGAGGCGCCCTCGGTGGCGTGTGCCGTCCGGGTCACCCACTCGTCGGAGTGCGGCGCCGGCGCCTCGGGCAGACCGCGGTGGCGGTAGTCCTCGCCGTCGATGCGCAGGGCGCGGAAGTGGGCCGACAGGCCCTGGATCTCACGCAGGAAGTCAGCCGACGCGAACCGGCCCTCGCCGAGCCTGCCCGGCAGCGTGTTCGAGGTGGCGGCGAGCGCGACCCCCGCCTCGACCAGCTTGCCGAGCAGGGTGGACACGAGCACGGTGTCGCCCGGGTCGTCCAGTTCGAACTCGTCGATGCACAGCAGGCGGTGCCCGGAGAGGGTCTTCACGGTCTGCTGGAAACCGAGGGCGCCGACCAGGTTGGTCAGCTCCACGAACGTGCCGAACGCCTTGCGGGAGGGCTCGGCCGGGGTGGCGTGCCACAGGGAGGCCAGCAGGTGGGTCTTGCCGACGCCGTAGCCGCCGTCGAGGTAGACGCCGCGCGGCCCGGCCGGGGCCTTCTTCGGCGCCTTGCCGAAGCCGAACAGCCGGCGCCGGCCCGCGTCACCGGCCGCCGCCCCGTCGAGGCCGGCCGCGAACCCCTCGAGGACGCGCACGGCCTCGGTCTGGCTCGGCTGGTCCGGGTCCGGGACGTAGGTGTCGAAGCGGACCGAGTCGAACCGCGGCGGCGGCACCATCTCGGCGACGAGCCGGTCCGCGGGCACGTGCGGCTCGCGGGCGCACAGGGACAGCGGAGCCACGTCGGCTATGGGACCGGGCCGGGGGGCGGGGGAGGAGGACGACACGGTCCCCCATGCTACGGCCCGTGGAAGACTGCACCGCATGCGACGCCTGTTCCCCGTGACCGACGTGACCGACGAAACAGCAGCTCCCGGCGGGGAGGAAGGCCGTGAGTGGAGCCTCGCCGAGCTGGCCGCCGCGTACGCCTACCCCGAGCCGGGACCCGGCGGCCGGGAGCCGTGGCTGCGGGCCAACATGGTGTCCACCCTCGACGGGGCCGCCCAGCACGACGGCCGCTCGCAGCCCATCTCCTGCCCGGCCGACATGCGGATCTTCGGCACACTGCGGGCGCTCGCCGACGTCGTGGTCGTCGGCGCGCAGACGGTACGGCAGGAGGGCTACCGCCCGGCACGCGCGCGTGCGGAGTTCGCGGCCGCGCGGGAGGCGGCCGGACAGGGGCCCGCGCCCGTGATCGCGGTGGTGACGGCCGGTCTGGACCTGGACTTCTCGCTGCCGCTGTTCACCTCCCCCCTGGTGCCCACACTGCTGCTGACCGGCGCCGGGGCCGCCCCGGACCGCGTGGCCGCCGCCGAGCGGGCGGGCGCCCGGGTGGTCACCGCCGGGGAGGGGGCGGCGGTGGACCCCGCGCGGGCGGTGCGGGCCCTCGCGGACCTCGGACACACCCGGCTGCTGACCGAGGGCGGGCCGCGGCTGCTGGGCCAGCTGGTGGCGGCGGAGGTGCTGGACGAGCTCTGTCTGACGGTTTCGCCGATGCTCACCGCCGGTGACGCGCAGCGCATCGCCGGTGGGCCGTCCGTAACACTTCCGCGGCGTTTCGCGCTGAAGTCGATGTTGGAGGAGGACGGTTTCCTGTTCACGCGATACCGGCGGTCCTGACGTCCGCGTCCGCGGGAGCGCCCGATGGTGGCCGCTTGTCCGGTGATCGGCGGAACGCATCCGCCCGGCCGGTGCGGGAAGGGGCGACACTGAATCCGGCAGTACCCGTGCGAACGCGGGGCAGAAGGGTTTCCGCAGGGCCTGGCCGGGCCCACGGAGCAGAGAGGGGCCCTAGGGTCCTCCGAGGAGAAGGGGCGCCTGGTGTTCACCAGCGTACTGATGATCGAGAAGGCCCTGACGTCCGCCGACGTGGAGTTCGTCACCACCTTGCACGGCGACGAGCCGGTCTCCTTCCACGTGCTGCTCCAGCCGCGCGGCGAACAGGCCGACCGGCTGCTGAGAGCCATCGACGACGTCGCGCTCGGCGAGCTCGACGAGGCCGCCCGCGAGGGCGAGACCCCCGAGGGCGAGGAGGCCCAGGACATGGGGGAGCGGGCGCTGGAGGTGTCCCTGCAGGCCCTGCGGGCCACCGGTGACGAGGCGGACGGCCGGCTCATCGCGGACCACCCCCTGGACGCGCTGAAGACCATGGTGGAGGAGGTCGGGGCGGACGAGGTGATCGTCCTGACCGACCCGCACTACGTGGAGGAGTTCTTCCACCGCGACTGGGCCTCCCGGGCCCGGCACAAGGTCGGGGTACCGGTGCTGAAACTCTTCTCGCACAGCAAGGCATAGGCTGGGGCGGCGCTCTCCCGGGCCCTCCCGCGGGAGCGCGAAGACCGCCGTCCCGCTCGTCGCACCACTGGGAGAACACGCATGGCACCCGGCCTTCCTACCGCCATGGACCGACCGCACTTCATCGGCATCGGCGGCGCCGGAATGTCGGGCATCGCCAAGATCCTCGCCCAGCGCGGCGCGAAGGTGGCCGGCAGCGACGCCAAGGACTCCCCGACCGCCGAGGCCCTGCGCGCGCTGGGCGCCACCGTGCACATCGGCCACGCCGCCGGCCACCTCGCCGACGACGCCAGCTGCGTGGTCGTCTCCTCCGCGATCCGCGAGGACAACCCCGAACTGGTCCGGGCGGCCGAGCTGGGCGTCCCGGTGGTGCACCGCTCCGACGCCCTCGCCGCCCTGATGGACGGCCTGCGGCCGATCGCGGTGGCCGGCACCCACGGCAAGACCACCACCACCTCCATGCTGGCCGTCTCCCTCACCGAGCTGGGCCGAAAGCCGTCGTACGCGATCGGCGGCGACCTGGACGCCCCGGGCTCCAACGCGCTGCACGGCGCGGGCGAGATCTTCGTCGCCGAGGCCGACGAATCGGACCGCAGCTTCCACAAGTACGCGCCCGAGGTCGCGATCATCCTCAACGTCGAGCTGGACCACCACGCCAACTACGCGTCCATGGAGGAGATCCACGAGTCCTTCGAGACGTTCGTGGGCCGGATCGTGCCCGGCGGCACCCTGGTGATCTCCGCCGACCACGAGGGCGCCCGCGAGCTGACCCGGCGGCTGGACGGCTCGGTGCGGACCGTGACGTACGGCGAGGCGGCGGACGCCGACGTGCGGGTGCTGTCGGTCGTCCCGCAGGGGCTGAAGAGCGAGGTGACCGTCGAGTTCGACGGCGCCCCGCTCACCTTCACCGTGTCGGTCCCCGGCCGGCACTACGCGCACAACGCGGTGGCCGCGCTCGCCGCGGGCGCCGCCCTCGGCGTCCCCGCCGCCGAGCTGGCCCCGGCGCTGGCCGCGTACACCGGGGTGAAGCGGCGCCTCCAGCTCAAGGGCGAGGCCGCCGGCGTGCAGGTCATCGACTCCTACGCGCACCACCCGACCGAGATGACCGCCGACCTGGAGGCGATGCGCGCCGCCGCCGGGGACGCCCGCATCCTCGTCGTCTTCCAGCCCCACCTCTTCTCCCGCACCCGCGAGCTGGGCGCGGAGATGGGCCGGGCCCTGTCCCTCGCCGACGCCTCGGTGGTGCTGGACATCTACCCGGCCCGCGAGGACCCGATCCCCGGCGTCACCAGCGAGCTGATCATCGAGGCCGCCCGGACGGCCGGCGCGGACGTCACCGCCGTCCACGACAAGGCGGAGATCCCCGAGGTGGTCGCGGGAATGGCGAAGCCCGGTGATCTCGTTCTCACCATGGGAGCGGGCGACGTCACCGACCTCGGCCCGCGGATCCTGGACCGTCTGTCGAAGTAAGGGGCTGGAAGCTCATGCCGTACGACGTGGAGAAGCCGGACGAGCAGTGGCGCGCGGAACTGTCTCCGTCCGAGTACGCCGTTCTGCGCCAGGCGGCCACGGAACCCGCCTTCACCGGCGAGTACACCGACACCAAGACCACGGGCGTCTACTCCTGCCGCGCCTGCGGCGCCGAGCTGTTCACCTCGACCACCAAGTTCGAGTCGCACTGCGGCTGGCCGTCCTTCTACGACCCGAAGGACACCGACGCCGTGGAGCTGATCGAGGACCGGTCGCACGGCATGGTGCGCACCGAGGTGCGGTGTGCGCGGTGCGGTTCGCATCTGGGGCACGTGTTCGAGGGCGAGGGGTACGCGACGCCCACGGACCAGCGGTACTGCATCAACAGCATCTCGCTGACGCTGCAGCCCACGGAGGGCTGACCCCGTACCTGCCTGCTGCTCACCAGCCGGTGAGCAGCAGGTGGTTCAGGAGCAGCGCGAGGACCGCCTGCCCGGTCAGCCAGGCGCGCGGGCCGGGCAGGAAGGCCGCGGCGGGGAGCAGCCAGAACGCGAAGGGCAGCCAGATGCGTTCCGTCTCCGCCTTGCTCATCCCGGACAGATCGGCGATCAGCAGCGCGAGGAGGGCGGACGCCACGAGCACCGCCAGGCGGGCGGCGGCGCCCCGGTCCCCGATGAGCGCGCCCCCGCCCCTGCGCAGCCCGGCCACCGTCGCCGGACCGGTGATCAGCACCGTGCACGCGAGGTTGGCCCACACCCAGTACCCGTACGGCCGTACCCCGCCCGCCCCCTGCTGGTAGCGGGTGACCAGCAGCCGGTACGCCTCCCACCAGTCGAACCCCAGCACGGCGAACACCACCGGCACGACCAGGAACCCGGCGATCACGTACGGCAGTGTCCGCAGCCGCCGCGTCCCCAGCAGCAGGACGGCCGCGCCGATCACCGCGAACAGGGTGAGCCCGTACGACAGATACACGGTGAGCCCGAACAGCAGTCCGGAGCCGAGGCCGGTCCACGCCGGGCGGTGTCCGGTCACGGCGAGGGCCAGCAGGGCCACGGCCCAGGCGGCCACCGCCGTGAAGTAACCGTCGGCGGACGTGCCCACCCACACCGCCGCCGGGGCCAGGACCAGGAAGGGCGCCGCGCGGCGGGCGAGCGACTCGCCGGCGAGCCGGCGTACGGCGATCAGGATCGCGACCGCCGCCGTGGTGCCGACGGTGATGACGAAGGCGCCCGCCCACCCCCCGCCGCCCAGGCCGATCCGGTCGAGGAGGACGAAGGTGAGGGTGGCGCCCGGGGGATGCCCGGCGACATGGGCGGGCCAGTTGTCGGGGCTGTCCAGCAGGATGTGCGCGTCGAAGTCCCGCAGGGCGGCGGGGAGGTCCCGGAAGCGGTCGACGGCCCGCAGATACTCGTGGGTGGTGGTCAGCTGCTCGGCGACGCCCCGGAACCAGCCGTCGACGAGGGCGAGCGACCACGTCCAGGCCAGTGACGCCCCCCACGTCGTGAGCAGCAGGCGCCGCCAGGACAGCCGGGCGGCCAGGGAGGGCCCGTACGCCACCACGGCGGCGGCGACGACCAGCGCGGCCGGAGTACCCGGGCCGGCGTGCGGCGCCCAGTCGGCCAGCAGCGGCGGCCGGTTCACCCGGAGCGTGCCGTAGCGGTCCTCGAGCCGGGCGCCGATCAGCACGGCGGCCAGGACGAGCAGCGCGGCGGCCAGGACCGCCGAGAGGTCACGGGCCGTGGCACGGGAAAGATCGCGGTTCACGTCGTCACGCTAGGCCGGAGGAGCGGTGGCGAGTGGCCGACAAGGGCGGACGTCAGCGTTTCGTCATCGCTTCCGCACCCGTTCGCGGGGTGGTGCGGACCTACGGTCGGCACATGCCTCGGTCCTCCCTCCCCATCCGCCTCGCGCGAGGCCCGTTCGCGCCGGACTTCTGGCGCAGCCCGCTGCGCGGCCCCTGGTTCACCTCGGTGCTCGGGGTGGTCCTCCTCGCCGGCGTCACGATCCTCTTCGTGACGGGACTGCTGTCGTACGCCGCGTACAACCCGGACCTCGCGCCGGTGAACGACAAGACCCCCGGCAAGGGCATCCTCGGCTTCCACCTCTTCTCCTGGCCCACCGACCCGCCGTGGCTCTACCGGCTCACCCAAGGTGTCCATGTCACGCTCGGCCTCGTGCTCGTCCCGGTGCTGCTGGCCAAGCTTTGGTCGGTGGTACCCAGACTGTTCACCCTGCCCCCGGCCCGCTCGCTCACCCACGCCCTGGAACGGATCTCGCTGCTGCTTCTGGTCGGCGGCGCGCTGTTCGAGTTCACCACCGGCATCCTCAACGTCCAGCTCGACTACGTCTTCCCCGGCTCCTTCTACCCCCTGCACTTCTACGGCGCCTGGGTGTTCTTCGGCGCGTTCCTCGCCCATGCGGTACTGAAGGCGCCGGTGGCGTTCCGCAATCTGCGGACGATGCGGGAGGAGGGGCACGAGCAGGCGGACGAACTGGTGGCTCCGCGTCCCGGTCCGCCGACCGTCTCGCGGCGCGGGGCGCTCGGGCTGGTCGGCGGCGGCTCGCTGCTGCTCCTGGCCACCTCCGCCGGGCGCAGCTTCGACGGGCCGCTGCGCGAGACCGCCGTCCTCACCCCGCACGGCGGCCCCGAACCCGGCACCGGACCGGCGGGCTTCCAGATCAACAAGACGGCCGCGTACGCCGGGATCCGCGCCGCCGAGACGAGCGAGGAGGCGTGGCGGCTGGTCGTCACCGGGCCCACCGGCACCGTACGGCTCAGCAGGGCCGACCTGCTCGGCATGCCGCTGCACAGCGCCGCCCTGCCCATCGCCTGCGTGGAGGGCTGGTCCACCTCCGACCAGTGGTGGCGGGGCGTACGGCTGCGGGACCTCGCGGCGCTCGTCGGCCATGAGGAGCCGGTGGACGTGTTCGTGGAGTCGCTGCAGCGTCGTGGTGCGTTCCGCCGTGGTGCGCTGCGCGCCAACCAGGTCGCCGACCCGCGTTCCCTGCTCGCCCTGTTCGTCAACGGCGAGGAACTGACCCCCGACCACGGCTACCCGGCCCGGATCATCGTCCCCGCCGCGCCCGGCGTGCTCGCCACCAAGTGGGTCGCCCGGCTGACCTTCGGTGAACTGTGAGGTGACCTGTGAAGCTGTTCGTGCTGCTCTGTTCGTTCGTCCTCTGCGCGTACGCGGGGGTGCGGTTGCTCGACGGCGACTGGCTCATGGTCGCGCTGTGGTTCGTGGGGGCGGCGGTGATCCATGACCTGGTGCTGCTGCCGTTGTACGCGGCGGCCGACCGGGCGCTGGTCAAGGGCGCGGGGCGGCGGAGGAGGTGGGTCAACCACGTACGGGTGCCGGCTGCCCTGTCCGGGCTGCTGCTGCTCGTGTGGTTCCCGCTGATCACCGGTCGGGTGTCGGAGCGGTATGCCGGCGTTGCGGGGCTGTCCGCGGACGGGTATGCGGTCCGGTGGCTGATCGTCACGGCCGTGCTGTTCGGTGGGTCGGCGGTGGTGTTCGCGGTGCGCGGCGGAAGGAAGCGTCCGGCGGCTGACGGCTGACGGCTGACGGCTGACGGCTGACGGCTGACGGCTGACGGCTGTTCGGTGGTGTGCCGGCCCGTACGTTTTCGCCCCTACTTCGCCCGGAGTGCCACGAAGCAGCGCCCGCCCGTCGACCATTCGTCCTCAGCGCGCCAGCCCGCTCCCTCCGCGTACCGCAGCAGCGCCGGAGTCCCGAGGCGGGCCCACGCGAACGGGACGCCGGGGGTGCCGTGGGCGTCGGTGACCTGGACCGGGGTGCGTTCGTCCACGTCCGGGTACGGGACCGTCTCCGCGATCAACCGGCCACCCGGTGTCAGGAGTCGGGCGAGGCGGGCGAGCAGGGCCCCCGGATCGCCGCCGATGCCCACGTTGCCGTCCATGAGCAGGGCGGTGCCCCAGCGGCCGGTGCCGGGCAGCGGGTCGAAGACGGAGCGGAGCAGTGCCTGCCCGCCGCGGCCGACGGTGTGCGCGACCGCGGCCTCGCTGACGTCGATGCCGAGTGCCCGGTGCCCCCGGGCGCCCAGGGCCGCGACCAGCCGCCCCGGCCCGCAGCCCACGTCCAGCACCGCGCCCTCGCAGCGCCGCAGCACCTCCAGGTCCGCCGCGTCGGCCTCCGCGCACCAGCGCTCCACGTCCAGGGGCAGCAGCCATCCGTCGGCGCGGCGCAGGAACAGCGGCCCCCGGCCTGCGCGCAGGGCCTCGGCGTAGGGGTCGGCGGACCAGGCCCGCTCGGCGGCGAGGGCCGTCCGCTGGTGTCCGATGCGCGCTGCCGCGCGCACCTCGCTCACCGGTGGGCCGCCGTCAGCCGGGCCAGCCGCGCGGCGAACCGTCCGCCGGGTGCCTCACCGGCGACCAGTTCGGCGTCGTACGCCGTGTCCACGTCCCGCAGACGCGGTAGTTCACGCACCCGCAGATGCGTGAGCCGCCGTCGTTGCGCGGCCCCCGTGCCGGGGGTCGACATGGGGACCCCGCGCAGCAGCCGGGGATCGGGCTCGGCCAGGCCCAGCGCCCAGAAACCGCCGTCCTCGGCGGGACCGAAGTACGCGTCGCAGTCACCGAAGTCCACGGTGAGCAGCTCCGGCGTCACCTGGGGCGTGTCCATGCCGATGAGAAGGGCGGGTCCGTCGCACCCGGCGAACGCGGCGGCCAGCCGCTCGTCGAGCCCGCCCGCGCACTGCGGTACGACCTCGATGCCCTTCGGCAGCCAGCGTCCAGGTGTCCCGTCCAGCACCAGCACCCGGCGTCGCGCGGGCGTACGCGCCACCACGTCCAGGGTGTCCGCGAGCGCGGCCTCGGCGAGCCCCGCCGCCTCCTCGGGGGTGAACGGCGGGGTCAGCCGGGTCTTCACCCGGCCCGGCCGGGGCTCCTTGGCGATGACGAGCAGCGTCACGGAAGACGTGGAGGTCACGAGGCCGCCCCTTCCCGCACCGGCGCCTCCTGGAGCACACGGCTCATGTCCCGTACCGCCTGGAAGGTGCCGCGCCAGGTGCCGGTGACCTTGGAGGCGCCGGCGCGCGGCGCGTACGGGACGTCGTGCTCGGTGACGCGCCAGCCGGCGTCGGCGGCGCGCACCACCATCTGCAGCGGATAGCCGCTGCGCCGGTCGGTCAGGTCCAGGGCGAGCAGTTCCTCGCGCCGGGCGGCCCGCAGCGGGCCGAGGTCGCGCAGCCGCAGTCCGGTACGGCGGCGCAGCAGCCGGGACAGCGCGAGGTTGCCCGCGCGGGCGTGCACCGGCCAGGCCCCGCGCGCCCGCGGCCGGCGCCGGCCCAGCACCAGGTCCGCCGCGCCGGCCCGCACCTCGCGCACGAACGGCACCAGGTCCGCCGGGTCGAGCGAGGCGTCGCAGTCGCAGAAGCAGACGATGTCGGCCGTGGCGGCGGTCAGCCCGGCGTGGCAGGCGGCGCCGAAACCGCGCCGCTCCTCGTGCACGACGGTCGCGCCGAGCTCGCGGGCGATGCGGTCGGAGCCGTCCGTGGAGCCGTTGTCCACGACGAGGGCGCGCCAGCCGGGCGGGACGCGTTCCAGTACCCACGGCAGCGCTGCGGCCTCGTCGAGACAGGGGAGGACGACGTCCACGGACGGCGGGCCCGGTTCCGGGGCGGGGGAGGAGGTGGTCACGGCTCTCACCCTACGAACGCAAAAAGGGTATACCGGGCATCGGCTCCTTACGGAATGCGGACGTCGCCGGCCCGGCCGCACCGCTCGCGCGCGCGTGGTGCGAGGCTGGCCGCATGGAGCAGCGACCACCGAACGCCGAGGCCGGAGCCCGGGTCCTCGTCGTCGACGACGATCCCACCGTCGCCGAGATCGTCACGGGTTACCTCGACCGCGCCGGCTATGTCGTCGACCGGGCCGGCGACGGCCCCGACGCGCTCGCCCGGGCGGCGGCCCACTGGCCGGACCTCGTCGTCCTCGACCTGATGCTGCCCGGCATGGACGGCCTGGAGGTGTGCCGCAGGATGCGCGGGCAGGGGCCCGTGCCGGTCATCATGCTCACCGCGCGGGGCGACGAGGACGACCGCATCCTCGGCCTGGAGGTCGGCGCCGACGACTACGTCACCAAGCCGTTCAGCCCACGCGAACTCGTCCTGCGCGTCGAGTCGGTGCTGCGCCGCACCCGGCCCGCGCCGGCCGCCGCGTCCGGCCTGCTGCGGGCCGCCGGTCTCACCGTCGACCCCGCCGCCCGCCGGGCCACCAAACACGGCGCCGAACTCGCCCTCACCATCCGCGAGTTCGACCTCCTCGCCTTCTTCCTGCGGCACCCCGGGAAGGCCTTCGCGCGGGAGGAGCTGATGCGGGAGGTGTGGGGCTGGGACTTCGGCGACCTGTCCACCGTGACCGTCCACGTACGGCGGCTGCGCGGCAAGGTGGAGGACGATCCCGCGCGGCCCCGGATCGTCCAGACCGTGTGGGGCGTCGGCTACCGCTTCGACCCCGCCGCCGGTTTCGGGGAGGAGTGAGCGATGCGGGACATGCTGCTCATCGCCCTGTTCGCCTTCCTCGGCGCCGCCGCGGCCGGTCTGCTCGGCGCGTGCGTGCTGCTGCTGATCCGGCGCCGGTCGCTCACCGCGCACCTCGCGGTGGTCGCCGGGGTCGCGGCGGCGGCGATGCTCGCGGGCACCCTCGCCGTCGCCCGGGCGATGTTCCTGTCGGCGCACGACCTGAGCGTGGTGACGACGGTCGTCGCCATGGCCGCCGTGGTCTCCACGGTCACCGCGCTGCTGCTGGGCCGCTGGGTCGTCGCCCGCAGCCGCGAACTGACGCTCGCCGCCCGCTCCTTCGGCGACGGCGGCGACTTCGCCGCGCCCGCGCGCCCGTCCACCGCCGAACTCGCCGCGCTCAGCCGCGAACTGGAGGCGACCAGCGTCAAACTGGCCGAGTCGCGGGACCGCGAACGCGCCCTGGAGTCCTCCCGCCGCGAACTCGTCGCCTGGATCTCCCACGACCTGCGCACCCCGCTCGCCGGACTCCGTGCGATGGCCGAGGCGCTGGAGGACGGGGTCGCCGCCGAACCCGACCGCTACCTCAGGCAGATCCGCACCGAGGTGGAGCGCCTCAACGACATGGTCGGCGACCTCTTCGAGCTCTCCCGCATCCACGCCGGCGCGCTGACCCTCTCGCTCTCCCGGATCTCCCTGTACGACCTGATCGGCGACGCCCTCGCCGGCGCGGACCCGCTCGCCCACGAGCACGGCGTACGGCTCGTCGGGGACCGGGTGGAGTCGGTGCCGGTGGAGGTGGACGGGCGGGAGATGAGCCGCGTACTGGGCAATCTGCTGGTCAACGCGATCCGCCGGACCCCGGCCGACGGCACGGTCGCCGTCGCCGCGCGGCGCTCGGACGAGGGCGTGGTGCTGTCCGTGACGGACGGCTGCGGCGGTATCCCCGAGGAGGACCTGCCCCGCGTCTTCGACACCGGCTGGCGCGGCACCCACGCGCGCACCCCGCCGGCCGGCGCGGGCCTCGGCCTCGCCATCGTCCGCGGCATCGTCGAGGCCCACCGGGGCAGCACCACCGTCCGCAACGTCACCGGCGGCTGCCGCTTCGAGGTGACGCTCCCGGCGACGGAGAGCTGACTCAGCCGTCCCGCAGCCCCGCCGACGCGAACTCCCGCATGCCCTCCTCGAAGGCGACCCCCGGTTTCCAGTTCAGGTCGGCCCGCAGGCGGGAGGAGTCCGCCGTGATGTGGCGGACGTCGCCCAGGCGGTACTCGCCGGTGACGACCGGGTCCGGACCGCCGTACGCGCCGGCCAGGGCGCGGGCCATGTCGCCGACCGTGTGCGGGGTGCCGCTGCCGGTGTTGTACGCGGTGAGCGTCCCGGCGGCCGGGTCCGCGGTCAGCGCGGCGACGTTCGCCGCCGCCACGTCCCGTACGTGCACGAAGTCCCGGCGCTGACGGCCGTCCTCGAAGACCCGCGGGGCCTCGCCGCGGGCCAGCGCCGAGCGGAAGAAGGAGGCCACGCCCGCGTACGGGGTGTCGCGGGGCATGCCGGGGCCGTAGACGTTGTGGTAGCGCAGCGACACCGCCGAACCGCCCGTCGAACGCGCCCAGGCGGCGGCCAGATGTTCCTGGGCCAGCTTGGTCGTGGCGTACACGTTGCGCGGGTCGGCCGGGGCGTCCTCGCCGATCAGGCCCGGTTCGAGGTCCGCCCCGCACACCGGGCAGGCGGGTTCGAAGCGCCCGGCCGCCAGGTCGGTGACGGCCCGCGGTCCGGGACGCACCACCCCGTGCCGGGCACAGACGTAGCGGCCCTCGCCGTACACCACCATCGAACCGGCCAGCACCAGCCGGCCCACGCCCGCCTCCGCCATCGCGGCCAGCAGCACCGCCGTACCCAGGTCGTTGCGGGAGACGTACTCCGGCGCGTCGGCGAAGGAGGTGCCGAGGCCCACCATCGCCGCCTGGTGGCAGACGGCGTCCACCCCGGACAGGGCCTCGCGCACCGCGCCGGGGGAGCGCACGTCCGCCGTCGGATCGGCGCGCACGTCGAAGACGACGGGCTCGTGCCCGCGCGCCTCCAGCGCCTCGACGACATGGGACCCGATGAACCCGGCACCGCCGGTGACCAGTACACGCATGCGCCCACGCTAGGCGCGCCCCGAGCCGTACGGCGGGGCCGCGCCGGGCACGTCACCGGTCCGTAAGACGAGCCCCACCGGGCATCTGCCCGGTGGGGCACGGAGAGGGTCAGTGCTCGCAGAGGGAGAATTCCCGTTCATAGAGCTGCTCGTTGTGTTCGTCGACGAAGAACTTGCGTTCCCGCATGAGCTGTTCGCGGTGGTCCTCGGCCTGTTCGAGCGTCATGGTCGAGGTGTCGGACCACGGTTGCTGCGGTGGCACATCGGAGGTCGAGACGATCCTTTCCGACGGGTCGACCAGGAAGAACGCGAGAATCTTGCGATGCCCGGGGCGGGTGGGGTCCGCGAGGCGGAACGAGCCGACGCGGTGCTGCAGGATGTTCGGGAACGCCAGGCAGCGGCCCGCCGGCGTCGACGCCGATCCCAGCACCTGGTTCAGCGCGTCCTCGTTCTCCAGGCCGTAGACCTCACGCATGCCGTTGTCGTCGCTCTGCTCGTACTGCGGGTTGTCGAGTGCCGCCCGGAAGCTCAGCCGGCTCTCGGTGATGTTCTCGCTGTCCCAGTAGTAGATGCCGGTCGAGACGATCCGCTCGTTCAGCATTCCCTCGACGTGCCAGGAGCCGCCTTGGTACTCGGGCTTGTCCGGGGTGAGGTGAATGGTGGCGAGCTTGACGATGACCTGGAGACGACGGCCGCGCAGGTCGACCCGGTCGGAGTCGTCGGGCGGCTCGGGCGGGGTGAATTCCGGGGCGTCCGGGACGACCGGGCGGCGGTTCTCCCACCAGTTGTCATAGGCCTCCTCCCATGCCGCGACGGCCTCTTCGTAGGCTTCGCTGTCGCTGAAGGAGGACTCGTCCGGGTCCTCCGGCTCCGAGTCGTACCAACCGTAGGGATCGGCCTTGATCCGCAGGGGCCTCGGACGGCGCAGATCGGTGAGCACGTTCTCCCACAACGGGCGGAAGCGCGCGAACAACTCCGGCAGCACGGAGGCCAGTTCGTGATGGGTCTCGGGGTGGACGTTGTTGACGTACGAACGGAAGGCGACCTCTCCGTCGTCGCTGACGTCGACATCCGTGGGCAGCCACTGGAACTTCTCCGAGAACTCGTACTTCGAGTAGCGGCTCGTCGGGTTCAGCCAAGCCCGCTCGGGCGCCCCGCTCACCCCTCTCACCAGGCAGAAGAGTGAGGGGTGAACCAGATCCAGTACCTGGCCGTCGGATCCGGGATGCCAGTCCAGTTCCGCTTCGGGGACCTCCTCCAGAACCCGGACCGCCTCCCGCAGCCGGGCCCTGAGCTCGTCGTCGACCAGCGTGTCCGACTGCCACACCCCGTCGACGGCGGACACCTCGGCGCCGGTCCGTCCGTCCCGCAGCGCGGCGTAGTGCCGGAGTTCGGCGAGCACGTAACGAATCTGCGCTTCGGTGAGGCCCTGGGTGACCGCTTCTTGCGTCCACCTGGCGACGATGTCGGCGTCGTTCATCTTGTCGAACCACCCCGGCTTCTCCCGGAGGTGTGAGCTGCACTGCATCATCTCAAGTTCCCGCAGCGTTCGGGGTGTCGCGAACGCTATGGAACGGGAAGCGTGAAAGGGCAGCGGGAAAGCAGACAGGCCGGTCAATTCTCTCGGTCCTCACGGTCGGTGTGCGGTGGCGGGAAGGATACGTCCGCGGACTGACACCGCAGCCGTGGTCCCTGTCTCCACGGCCCCGCCCTGCGGACGGGGCGACGTGCGCCTCGCCGGGCGCGCTCCGGGCCCGGGTGTGTTCCGGGTGGCCGCCGTTCCGTCCGCCCCGGGACGGCGTGGTGGAGCGCAACAGTGGCTGATTCGAACGGGTTTGGCCGAGAAGCTTTGACCCCGTTCTGTGACGCCCGTCACCCGGAGTGGCTTCGTGGGGCGGGTGTCCGCCCCTCCTGGGAGGTCGACGTCGCAGCTCAGGCGGGGTGCCCTCTCCGGTTTCTTGATCACCGTAGGTGACTGTTGAAATTCGGATGGTCATATTTAGGGGCGCGTGCATGCGTGTTCTGGGCGTCGGCCCGGTTGAGTGCTCCTCACCGGCGCACGCCGGGCACCCGAACACCCTCAACGAAGAGGATCCATGCACGAAGACGTCTTCCGGACCGACGACGGCTCCGGTTCCTCCACGCAGGCGCCGCTTCCCCTGCCGCTGGACTTCGAGGCGCACTACGTGATGAACCAGGAGGCCTGGCACTCCTACGCGCTGTACCGGCTCCGCACCAACGACGCCGCGGAGCGCGCGGTCCATCGTGCCTTCCTGGAAGTTCTCCGGGTCTGGGACGAGTTGCTCGCCGAGGCCAACCTTCCGCAGCAGACCTGGAGCATCCTGCGGCGCGTCGTCGGCGACGAGGCACTGGCTACGGCGCGCGACGAGATCACCGCGATGGCGAGCGAGACCGGCCTCTACGCGGCGCTGCTGAACCTGCCGCAGCGGCAGTTCGACGTGATCATCCTGCGGTACGTCCTGCACTACAGCAGCCAGAAGACCAGCTGGTACCTCGGCATCACCGTGAGCACCGTGGACTACCACCTCCGCGAGGCCCGCAAGCGCCTCGCCCCCGTCCACCACAACCACCGCGGGACCACACCGACGAAGGAGAAGGAGGCAGACCAGTGACACCTCCCGTGTGGAGCAAGCGCCTGTCCGAAGCCGAGACGACATGGACCCGGCGCCTGGCCGAGACCGACCCGTTCGCCCGGGAGGCGCGGCGCCCCTTCGACGCCGCCGAGGGGCTGCGCCGCCTGGCCGCGGACGCCGGGTACACCCGGCCCGCGCCGGCCCGGCCCGCCGGCACCCGCGCCCGCCACCAGCTCGACCTCATCTCCCGCTGGACCGTCACCGAGGCCGGCGCCGCCGACCACGTCGAAGAACTGGCCGCGCTCATCGGCGACGACGGCGACGGCAAACCCACGCCCGACGACTTCACCGAGTGGCTGCCCGTCGACGTCCACGGCATCCACGTCTTCGCCTGCATCCTCCACCTCGTCGACCACCCCGAGAGCGCCGTCTTCTGGTGGCAGATCGCCGCCGGAGCCGAACACACCGGCGCCGCCTACTGCCTCCACCTGCGCCACGTCGGCCAGGGCGAGATCCGGGAAGCCGCCTTCTGGAAGCGGCAGATGAGCGTCATGCGCGACCGCACCGCACAACAGTGGTTCGACGGGCCCCCGAACGACTACACCCGCGACCTGGTCGGCGCGGTCGACGCCTTCACCACCTACTGCGCCCGCCACCGCGAACCCGCGCCGATCCCCACCCGCCACCTGCGCAAGCGCTACCAGGCGCTCGCCGAACGCCACGGCGAGGACGGGCTGGTCTGCCGGCCCGACAGCCGGCTGCCCGACCGCATACACGAACTGTCCGCCCCGCACTGACCCCGCGCGAAGAAAGCCCGGCGGGGACGAAGGTCTCCAGGCCGCCCGCTCCACCGGACTCGAGAGCAGCACCCACGGGAGAGAGCGCCACCATGAGCGAGCCTCACCGCACCGCCCCCACCACGCAGGGCCCCGGCCGCTTCGACCGGGTATCCGCCTGGATCCGCCGCCGCGACGCCGTCTCCAGCGCCCTGCGCGGCGCCGCCTACGGCGCCGGCGCCGTAGGCCTCGCCTTCTGGTGGCTCCGCCAGTGGATCTGAGCCGCCCCCGGCCCCGCACACGCCCCCGGACGCACCGGCGGCACGAGCCGCCCCCGGCAACCGGGGCCCGTCAGGCACCGCCGTGCAGCGGCAGCCGTACGGTGAAGACCGTCGCCCCCGGCGCGCTGCTCAGCTCGATGTCGCCGCCGTGCGCCCGCACCAGGGACCGGGCGACCGCGAGGCCCAGCCCGCTGCCGCCCCGGTCCCGGCTGCGGGCCTTGTCGACCCGGTAGAAACGGTCGAAGACCCGCTCCCGGTCCTCCGCCGGGACACCGGGACCCGCGTCGGCGACCCGCACCAGCGCCGAGCCGGCGGCGACGGACACCGCCACTGACACCCGGGTACCGGCCGGGGTGTGCACGGCGGCGTTGGTGAGCAGGTTGTCCAGGACCTGTCGTACGCGCTGCGGATCGAGCCGGAGCCTCAGCGGTCCGGAGCCCGCCGTCACCGCCAGCGGATGCCCCGAATGGCTCGCCCGGAACGCGTCGGCGGCCTGCTGCACCAGCTCCACCAGGTCCGTGTCCGCCGCCCGCAGCGGCGCCTCCACCTCCGCCGCGTCCAGCCGGGCGAGCAGCAGCAGATCGTCGAGGAGTACGCCCATCCGGGCGGCCTCCGCCCGCAGCCGGGCCAGGTGCCGCTCGCGTTCGGCGGGCTCGTTGGCGGCGGCGTACTGGAACAGGTCCGCGTAGCCGCGCACCGACATCAGCGGGGTGCGCAGTTCGTGCGAGGCGTCCGCGACGAACCGGCGCAGCCGCAGTTCCGCCTCCGCGCGCACCGCGAGGGAGTCGTCGATGTGCTCCAGCATCGTGTTGAACGCGGTACGCAGCTCCGCCACCTCCAGGCCGCCGTCCCGCCCGTCCGCGCGCAGCGGCAGCCGGGCCGCCGACTCGCTCAGATCGTGCGAGGCGATGCCGTGCGCGGTGTGCGCCATGTCGCTCAGCGGCTTCAGCCCGTGCCGCAGCATCCGCCGCCCGAACACCACCAGGGCCAGCAGCGCGAGCGCGAACACCACGACCTGCACCGTGATCAGCTGCCCGACGGTCTCCTCGATGTCCTCCACGGGCGCGGCGCTCACCAGCACCACCCCCGGTTCGACCTCGCAGCCGCGCAGCCGGTAGGTGCCCTCCCCGTGGATGCGCGCGGTGCGCGTCAGCTCCGTGTCGGAGTGCGCCATCGCCCGCGCGAGGTCGGCCAGGGCGCGGGTGTCCTCGGGCACGTCGGAGGGCCTGCGCAGGGTGACCGCGCCGCCCGAGACGTCGTACACCGCCGTGTACCAGCCGTAGTACGGCTTCCGCCTGACCGTGCCGTGCGCCGCCGCGTCCTTGGCCTGCACGGCCTGGATCAGCTTCAGCTGGTCGCCCAGCTGCCGTTCCAGATAGTCGTGCATGTACGTGGTGAGCGCGGTGCCGACGACCGCGAACACCGCCAGCGACAGCACCCCGAGGCCCAGCGTCAGCCGGGTGCCCAGGCGCATCCGCCGGTAGGTGTCCCGCAGCCGTCGGAGACACGCCGTCACTCGGCGGCCTGCCGGATCACGTAACCGAAGCCCCGCACCGTCTGGATCAGCGGCGTACCGGTGTCGTCCAGCTTGCGCCGCAGCCGGCTCACCACCAGCTCCACCACATTGGAACGGCCCCCGAAGCCGTACTCCCACACATGGTCCAGGATCTGCGCCTTGGTCAGCACGGTCGGCGACCGGCGCATCAGATAGCGCAGCACCTCGTACTCGGTCGGCGTCAGCGACAGCAGCCGCTCACCGCGCCGCACCTCGCGGGTGTCCTCGTCCATCGTCAGGTCCGCCACCCGCAGCACCGACCGCTGGAACCCCGGCCCCGCGCTGCGCCGCAGCACCGTCCGCAGCCGCGCCATCAGCTCCTCCACGGCGAACGGCTTGACCAGGTAGTCGTCCCCGCCTCGGGTGAGCCCCGCCACCCGGTCGGCGACCCCGTCCCGCGCGGTGAGGAACACCACCGGCACCATCGTTCCGGAACGCCGCAGCCGGTCCAGGACGCCGAAGCCGTCGACGTCCGGCAGCATCAGGTCCAGCACCACGATGTCCGGGCGGAACTCGGCGGCGCGGCGCAGCGCCTCCGCGCCCGAGTTGGCGGTGACCGCCTCCCAGCCCTCGTAGCGGGCGACCGTCGCCACCAGGTCGGCTATCGGCGGGTCGTCGTCCACGACGAGGAGTCGTACTTTTTCCACCCGCCCATACTGCGGCACCCCGCCTCCGGCGCCAGAGGCGGCGCACGATCGCATCTCGATCGATAAAAACTTGAAAGTTGACCGACAGGGGATCGACAGCGCCTGTGACCAAGCTCGGAGTCCCAGGACCCGATCAAGGAGTTTCCGGCGTGACAGCTGTCCAATCGCCTCCCGCACCCCCCACCGCGAGGCGACGCCCCAAGGCGGTGGCGCGCATCGGCCTGTACGGCCTGCTCGCCGCGAACGCGGTGGTGGTGGCCGTCTTCTTCGTCCAGGCGGGCTTCGGCGCGAACGCCCTCGTCGTACTCGGCCGCCTCACCGGCCTGTACGCCGCCCTGCTGATGGCGTTCCAGCTGCTGCTGGTGGCCCGGCTGCCCTGGCTGGACCGCCGGATCGGCATGGACCGGCTGACCCTGTGGCACCGCCGGGTCGGCTTCGGACTGCTGTGGACGCTCCTCGGCCACGCCGTCTTCATCATCTTCGGCTACGCCGAGATGTCCTCCATGGACCCGGTGAACCAGCTCGTCGACCTCGCCGAGACCGTCGAGGGCGTGCTGCGCGCGGTCGTCGCGCTGGCGCTGATCCTCGTCGTCGGCGCCGTCTCCGCCCGCCGCGCGCGGCGCCGTCTCGCCTACGAGACCTGGCACTTCGTCCACCTGTACACCTACGTCGCCGTGGTGCTGGCCTTCACCCATCAGGTCGCCGTAGGCTCCACCTTCACCGCCTCGTCCGCCGCCACGGCCTACTGGTACGGGCTGTGGGGCGCCGCGCTCGCCGCGGTGTTCGCCGGCCGGCTGGTCCTGCCGCTGTGGCGGAACCGGCGCCACCGGCTGCGGGTCACGGCCGTCGTCCCGGAGAACGACCACGTGGTGTCCATCCACATCACCGGCCGTGATCTGGACCGGCTGCCCGCCCGCGCCGGCCAGTTCTTCCTGTGGCGGTTCCTGACGAAGGACCGCTGGTGGCAGGCGAACCCGTTCTCCCTGTCCGCCGCGCCCGACGGCCGCACCCTGCGGCTCACCGCGAAGGCGGCCGGCGACGGCAGCGCGGCCCTGCGCCATCTCAAGCCCGGCACCCGTGTCTTCGCCGAGGGACCCTACGGCGCCTTCACCACCCTGCACCGCACCCGCCCGGACGCCCTGCTCATCGCCGGCGGTGTCGGCGTCACCCCGATCCGGGCCCTGCTGGAGGAGCTGCACGGTCATGCCGTCGTCCTCTACCGCGTGTCCACCGAAGCCGACGCCGTCCTCCACGGCGAACTGCGCGAACTCGCCGTCGCCAAGGGCGCCGAGCTGCACCTGCTCACCGGCCCGCCGGTCCCCGACCGGCTGGCCCCCGGGGAGCTGTCCCGGCTCGTGCCCGACCTCACCGACCGCGACGTCTACGTCTGCGGCCCGCCCGGCATGACCACCGCGGTCCTGCGCACCCTGCGCGAACTGGGCGTACCGAAGCGGCAGATCCACTACGAACGCTTCAGCCTGGCCGGATGACGGACACGCGGCGCACGAGGAGAACGAGGGGAACGAGGAGAACACCGTGAAGCGAGCACTGCCCGTCCTGGTCCTGACCGTCGCCGGACTGATCCCGGTCTGGCGCTACACCCCGTCCGTCCCGGAGCCGGCGGTCGCCGAACCCGCGCCCGCCCCCTCGGTGTCCACCTCCCCGGGCAGCACCACCCGGGTGGTGGCTGGCCCCACCGTCGACACCGAGAAGGGCCCCGTGCGGGTCGAGGTCACCCTCGACGGCGACCGCATCAGCGCGGTGCGGATGCTCCGGCAGCCGGACCACCCGCAGACCACGGCCGCCGTACCGGTCCTGATCGAGGAGACGCTGGAGGCCCAGAGCGCCGACGTCGACACGGTCTCCGGCGCCACCGTCACCAGCGACGGCTACCGGGAGTCCCTGCAGGCCGCACTCGACGCACAGGGCTCCTGACATGCGGCGCGTCGAACACGTCATGGGCTTCCCGGTGTCGCTGCGGATCGACGACGAGGGATTTTGGGAATCCGCGGTGGACGACCTCTTCACCCGGCTGCGCGCGGTCGACGCCCGCTTCAGCCCGTTCCGCGAGGACAGCGAGGTCTCCCGCCTGGACCGGGGCGAGCTGGACCCGGACCGGCTCAGCCCCGAACTGACCGAGGTCCTCGCCCTCTGCGAGCGGTACCGGATCGCCACCGGGGGCGCGTTCGACGTGCGGCTGCCGGGCCGGCGCCTCGATCCGTGCGCGGTGGTGAAGGGCTGGTCGGTGCAGAAGGGCGCCGATCTGCTGCGGGCGGCGGGAGCGCGGCGGTTCTGCCTCAACGCCGGCGGGGACGTGGTCGCCGCCGGCGGGCCGTGGCGCGTGGGCGTACGACACCCGGAACACGCCGACCGGCTGTGCACCGTCCTCGACCTCACCGACGGCGCGGTCGCGACCTCCGCGCGCTACGAGCGCGGCGACCACATCATCGACGGCCGCACCGGCCGCCCGGCGACCGGCCTGCTCGCCCTGACCGTCACCGCCCCCACCCTGACCGAGGCGGACACGGTCGCCACGGCGGCCTTCGCACTGGGCCCGGAGGGGATCGCGTGGGCCGCCGCACGCCCCGGCTGCGAGGTGTACGCGGTGAGGGCGGACCGGAGAGTGCTGCGCACGGCGGGGTTTCCCTCCGTGGGATCGGGGCAGGTGGCGGCGTAGCCCGAAGCCCTTCCGGGGACGGGGTTCCGGGGTTCTGTCAGTGCTGCCGTCTACACTCGTCCGGCGACAGAGCGTGCGACCCCGGTCAGAAACTTCCGCCACCCGAAGGGCATTCCGCGTCTTGATACGGATCGACTCAGTAACGAAGCGGTACCCGGACGGCACGGTGGCGGTCGACCGGTTGTCGCTGGAGATCCCCGACCGCTCGATCACCGTCCTCGTCGGACCCTCAGGCTGCGGCAAGACGACCACCCTCCGCATGATCAACCGGATGGTCGAACCCACCGAGGGGACGATCCTCCTGGACGGCGAGGACGTTCAGCGGCAGCCGGTCACCACCCTGCGCCGGTCCATGGGGTACGTCATCCAGAACGCAGGGCTCTTCCAGCACCGCACGATCGTCGACAACATCGCCACCGTGCCCCGCCTGCTCGGCTGGGGCAAGCAGCGGGCCCGGGAGCGGGCGGCGGAGCTGATGGAGCGGGTGGGTCTTGACCCCTCGCTGGCCAAGCGGTATCCGTACCAGCTCTCCGGCGGGCAGCAGCAGCGCGTCGGCGTGGCGCGGGCGCTCGCCGCGGACCCGCCGGTGCTGCTGATGGACGAGCCGTTCTCCGCCGTCGACCCCGTGGTGCGCAAGGGGCTGCAGGACGAACTCCTGCGCATCCAGGACGAGCTGGGCAAGACCATCGTCTTCGTCACGCACGACATCGACGAGGCGATCAAACTGGGCACCATGGTCGCCGTACTGCGCGAGGGCGGCCGGCTCGCCCAGTACGCGCCGCCCGCCGAGCTGCTGTCGAACCCCGCGGACGGGTTTGTCGAGGACTTCCTCGGTGCCGACCGCGGCATCCGGCGGCTGTCCTTCTTCCCCTCCGCCGCACTGGAGTTGACCACCGACGCCGTGATCCCGGCCGACGCCACCGCCGGCCGGATCGCCGCCACCAAGGCCCCCCACCTCCTGGTCACCGACGCCGACGGCCGCCCGCTCGGCTGGGCCGCGCGCGAGGAGTTGGCCGCCGGGGACGTCAGGACCGACCGACTGCTGCCGTACGGACGGCCGTTCGTGCCCGGCGCCGACTCCCTGCGGGTCGCCCTCGACTGCGCCGTGCTCTCGCCCGTCGGCCGGGCGGTCGCCGTGGACGGTGGCGGCCGGGTGACCGGCGTCGTCTCCCAGCAGACCATCGGCGAGGCCATCCGCACCGCCCACGCGGAGAGCCGGGCGAACACGGCCGGGAAAACGGACACGGACCCGGCCAGGACCACGGACCCGGCCAGGACCGAGGCCGCCAAGTGACCGGCTTCTTCGACATCCCCAGCGACCTCCAGCACAGCTGGGCGGGCCTGATCGGCCTGCACATGAGGGAGGCCCTGCTGCCGGTGGCCGCCGGGCTGCTCCTCGCGCTGCCGATCGCGCAGCTGTGCGGGCGCTTCCGCTGGCTGTACCCGCCCGTGCTGGGCCTGACGACCGTGCTGTACGCCGTCCCCTCCCTGGCGTTCTTCGTCGTCCTCATCGACTACACCGGCCAGACCGAACTCACCGTGATGATCCCGCTGGCCCTGTACAGCCTGGTCGTCCTGGTCCCGGCCATCGTCGACGGCGTGCGCTCGGTGCCGGACGAGACCCTCGCCGCGGCCACCGCCATGGGCTTCGGCCCCGTGCGCCGTTACCTCCAGGTGCAGTTGCCGATCGCCGCGCCCGCCATCATCGCCGGGCTCCGGGTCGCCACCGCGTCCAGCATCTCCCTGGTCAGCGTAGGAGCCCTGATCGGCAACCAGGGCGCCCTCGGCAACCTGCTCGCCGCCGCGCAGAAGTACGACCGGCCCGAACTCGCGGTGAACGCCGTGGTCACGATGGCCGCCCTGGCGATCCTGTGCGACGTCCTGCTGGTCGCGCTGCGGGTGCTGCTGACGCCGTGGATGCCGCGCGGCACCCGTCCGAAGCCCGCCGCCCGGCGGGCGGAGATCACCCCGGAGGGCGCGGTCCGGTGAACGTCCTCAATTTCGTCAACGCCTTCTTCAGCGACAGTGCCCACTGGCACGGCTACGACGGCATCCCGCGGCGTTTCCTCGAACACCTCCAGTACTCCCTGCTGGCCCTCGCCGTCGCGGCCGCGATCGGGCTGCCCGTCGGCCTGTTGACCGGCCACACCGGACGCGGCGGCAACGCGCTCGCCTTTATCGCCAACGCCGCCCGCGCGCTGCCCAGTTTCGGTCTGCTGGTCCTTGCCGTCCTGCTGATCGGCTTCGGCCTGCTGCCCGTCATGATCCCGCTGGTCGTGCTGGCCGTCCCGCCGATCCTGGTGACCACCTACGAGGCGGTCCGCTCCGTCGACCCCGCCCCGGTGGATGCCGCCAGGGGCATGGGCATGCATGAGTCGCGGGTCCTCTTCCAGGTCGAGGTGCCCGTGGCGCTCCCGCTGATCCTCAGCGGCCTGCGCTCCGCCGCCATCCAGATCGTGTCGACGGCCACCATCGCCGCGTACGTCAGTCTCGGCGGGCTCGGCCGGTACATCATCGACGGGCTCTACCAGCGCGATTACGAGAAGGTGGTCGGCGGCGCCACGCTGGTGGCCGTCCTGGCGCTGCTCACCCTCGCGGTGTTCTGGGCGGCGGGACGACTGGCCGTGTCCCCCGGGGTGCGCAGGCGCTGACGTTCGATCGGATGTGCGACAAACGTGACCCGGACGTTCTTGACTCACCGTAGACGGCTGGATTGGATCGGCGAATGACTTTCACCGCGCAGAGCAGCAGGTCCAGGACGAGGCACACCGGCGCGGCGGCCGTCGCGTTCGCCGCCGCGGCGGCGCTGCTCGCCGGCTGTTCCTCCTCCGACGACACCTCCGACAACCCCCTCGACGGCGAGAAGGCCGAAGCCGGCACCGTCGTCGTCGGCTCGAACAACTTCGCCGAGAGCACCCTGCTCGCCGACATCTACGGCGAGGCGCTCCGCGCCGCCGGCCTCAAGGTCGACTACAAGCACAACATCGGCAGCCGTGAGACGACGTACGGCCTGATGAAGAACGGCTCCATCACGGTCCTGCCGGAGTACAACGGCTCCCTCCTCGCCTACCTCGACCCCAAGGCCGAGCAGCAGTCGGCGGACGCCGTGAACGAGGCCGCCAAGGCCAGGCTGGACAAGTCGCTGACACTGCTGGAGCCGTCGCCCGCCGAGGACAAGGACTCCGTCAGCGTCAACGCCGAGACGGCGAAGAAGTACGGCCTCACCGCGGAGTCGACCCTCGCCGACCTCAAGGACATCGCGCCGGAGATGGTGATCGGCGGCTCGCCCGAGTTCCAGACCCGGCAGCAGGGGCTGAAGGGCCTGGAGACCGTCTACGGCCTGAAGTTCAAGTCCTTCAAGGCGCTCGACGCGGGCGGCCCGCTCACCCAGGCGGCGCTCAGCCAGAACGAGGTCCAGGCCGCGGACGTCTTCACCACCGACCCGACCATCGTCAAGGAGAAGTTCGTCGTCCTGAAGGACCCGGAGAACCTCTTCGGCTTCGCCAACGTCACCCCGCTGGTCAGCAAGGAAGGGCTGCCCCGGAAGGGCGTGGAGGCGCTGAACGCGGTCTCCGCGAAGCTGGACACCGAGACCCTCCTCGACCTGGACGCCCAGGTGCAGCTGGAGGAGAAGGACCCCCTCGACGTGGCGAAGGCCTGGCTGAAGTCGGCCGGCCTGGACTGACCCCGCCCGGGGTGCGGCGAACGGGCCGCACCCCACGGGCCGTTCACCGTGCCGGGGCCGCCTGCGCGATCAGCCGGTCGATCAGCGCGATCAGCACGTCCCGGCACGACTCCCGCTCCCGGGCGTCGCACAGCAGCACCGGCACGCCGTCCGGCAGCGTCAGCGCGTCCCGGATGTCCTCGACCGGGTACGGATGCTCCCCGTGGAAGCCGTTGACGGCGATCACGAACGGGATGCCCCGGCGCTCGAAGAAGTCGATCGCGGCGAAACTGGTCTTGGGCCTGCGCACGTCCACCAGGACCACCGCGCCCAGCGCGCCGACGGCCAGGTCGTTCCACATGAACCAGAACCGCTGCTGCCCCGGCGTGCCGAAGAGGTACAGCACGAGGTCGTCCGAGACGGAGATCCGGCCGAAGTCCAGGGCGACCGTGGTGGCACGTTTCTCCTCGACGCCGTTCAGGTCGTCGACGTCCAGCCCCGCCATGGTCAGCGGCTCCTCGGTGCGCAGCGGGACGATCTCGCTGACCGAGCCGACCATGGTCGTCTTGCCCACGCCGAAGCCGCCGGCGATCAGGATCTTGACCGTGTCGGGTGCGGAACGCCCCGCGGATGCCCGAGCGGTGGTGTCAGAGCCGGCCAAGGCCCTCCCTCACTTTCTGCAGCAGATCCAGGTCCACAGTGGTGCTGTTGACGGGGTGCGGCGGACGGACGGTGATCCGGCCCGCCTCCAGCAGGTCGCACAGCATGATGACGACCACGCTCATGGGGAGGTCGAGACGCGCGGCGAGCTCGGCGACCGCCACCGGCTCGGCGCACAGCCGCAGGATCCGGGAGTGCTCGGGCTGCGGCCGGGCCACCCCCTCGGGCTGCGGATCCGCCGCCGTCACCGTCGTGATGAGCGTGAAGTCGGCGCGGCTGGGCCGGGTCCGGCCACCGGTCAGGGTGAACGGTCGTACGAGCCGGCCCGCCGAGTCGCTCCCGCCCACCTCACACGCCGGGGTCGACGGCCGGCCCCGCGATGTCCCGCGGGGCCGCGCTGAGGTGCTCGCCGATCTTCTTCACCAGCATGTTCATCTGGTACGCCACCACGCCGACGTCCGCGCCCGGACCGGTCAGCACCACCAGATGGGCGCCGGGACCGGCCGAGGTGAGGATCAGGTAGCTGTGCGCCATCTCGATGAGCGCCTGGCGCACCGGGCCGCCGCGGAAGTCCATGCTGACGCCCTTGCTGAGGCTCATCAGACCGGACGCGGTCGCCGCCAGGCGTTCCGCGTCGTCCCGCAGGAAGCCGGTGGACTTGCTCACCACCAGCCCGTCCTCCGAGAGCACCACGGCCTGGTTCACGTCGGCGACCCGTTCGACGAGTCCGGTCAGCAGCTGGTCCAGCTGGGTGTGGGTGGCGGGGATGGGGCGTGTCATGACGGTGTTCCTTCGTGAACGGTCGGCGGTCGGCGGTCAGCGGTCGGCGGGCGGAGTCGGGAGCTCGGCGGGAGCGGCGGGTACGTGCGCCGGGGCGGTCGCCTTGTCCGCGTCGTCCGGTGGCCCGGCCTCGTCGGTGTCGTCGTCGTCCCGCGCCTGGGACGTGCCACGCTGGAAGCCGGCGAGGGAGGAGGCGGCGTGTTCCGCGGTGAAGTCGCCGCAGTCGTCCTCGGCGTCCGGGACGGACTCCTCACGGAGCTCGGCGGCCAGGCTGGTCTGCGGCACCCGGCGGGGGAGCGGGGTGAGCCCGTCCCGGCGGGGCGCGGGCACCGACGCGGCCGGGACGGGGGCGGTCCGCACGGCGGTCGCCGACCGGGACGCCGCGGTCCGTGCCGCGCCGGCGGCCACGGTCTCCTCGCGCCGGTCGTCGGCCCGGCCGTCGATGTCCGCCCGGTCCTCCGTGACCTCGGTGCGCGTTTCCCGCCGTCCACCGCCGGACGGCGCGTCCCGCACCACGATCTCGTGCGGGATCAGCACGATCGCCGTCGTCCCGCCGTACGGCGAGGGACGCAGGGTCACGGAGATGCCGTGCCGGTGCGCGAGCTGGGAGATCACGAACATGCCGAGCCGGAGGTCGTCGGCGAGCGCCACCACGTCGAATTGCGGCGCCTTGGCCAACTGGGTGTTCAGGGAGGCGTAGTCGTCCTCCGACATGCCCAGGCCCCGGTCCTCGATCTCGACGGCGAGGCCCCTGGCCACCATCGCCGCCCGCACCCCGACGGGGCTCGGCGCCGGCGAGTACACCGTCGCGTTGTCGATCAGCTCGGCCAGCAGGTGGATGACGTCGGCCACCGCGGGCGGGGCGAGCGACACCTCCTCCTCGGTGAGCACCTCCACCCGCTGGTACTCGGCGACCTCGCCGACGGCACTGCGCACGATGTCGATCAGCGCGACCGGTTCACTCCAGGTACGGCCGGGACGCTCACCGCTGACGATGACCAGGTTCTCCTCGTAACGCCGCAACTGGCTTGCCGTGGAGTCCAGTTCGTACAGGCCCTTGAGGACCTCGGGGTCGGTGTGCCGGCGCTCCAGCGCGTCGAGCTTGCTGAGCTGGAGGTTGACCAGATTCTGGCTCTGCCGCGCGATGCCGAGGATGACCTTCTGGAAACCGCGCCGGGTGTCGGCGAGTTCGACCGCGGTGTGCACGGCGGTGCGCTGCGCGGTGTTGAACGCCTGCGCCACCTGGCCCAGTTCGTCGTGTCCGTAGTCCAGCGGAGTCGTCGCCGACTCCGCGTCGACCTTCTCGCCCCGCTCCAGCCGGGCCACCACATCGGGCAGCCGTTCCTCGGCCAGGCCGAGGGTGGCCACCCGCAAGCCGCGCAGCCGGCGGGAGAGCGAGCGGGTGATGCGCCAGGACAGGCCGACGCACAGCAGCAGCGCGAGCAGTCCGCCGGCGCTCAGGGAGCCGGCCGTCAGCAGCAGGCTGCGGGCCTCGTCGGCGCTGCGGGTGAGCAGCGCGTCGGTCTGCTGCCGGATCATGGCGGCGTACTGCGGGGAGACCCGGTCCATGGCCTCGTCCCACCGCTCCCGCAGGTCCGGCAGCTCGACGCTGCGCTTCTCGCCCGTGGGCGGGGTCGCGAGCACCTGGTCCTCGACCGCTTCCAGGGCGCGCCACTCGCTGCTCTGCAGGATCCGCTCGGTCTGCGTCTTGGTCTCGCCGCGCAGGGAGGGAACGATCTGGTCCTCGACCAGCCAGCGGCGGGTGTGGACCAGCTCCGCGAACTCGCTCCAGCCCTGCGTGTCCATGCGCCCGGAGGGCCAGGCGAGGGTGAGTCGCGCGTCCTCCTCGGAGACCAGCTCCGCCGTGTGCTCCAGCGCGATCAGCGGTTCGGCCTGCGAGGTGAGGTCTCCGTCGTCGACCTGGGAGAGTTCCTGGAAGGCGTGGATCTGGTCGTCGATGATCGAGGTGTACTGGTCCAGCGCCTGCTCGGCGGTGATGTCGCTGGGGCTGTCCACCTGGTCCCGGTAGTACTCCAGGCTGCCCACCGAGCCGAGCACCCCGTACATGCGGTCCGAGATGCGCGGTGGTGCCTCGGCGATCGCGTCCGCCTGACCGACCAGCTTCGCCACCGCGTCGTCGGTCTTCCTGCGCTGGGCCTCCAGGGCGGTCCGGGGGGTGTCCGGTTCGGCCAGCCACGCGGCGGTCAGCCGGCGCTCCTGCTGCAACGCGAGCGTGGCGTGCGTGCCCATCGCGCCGGTCGACCGGCTCAGCTCCGTCTGGGAACGCAGTTGCAGGCCCTCGGAGAACATCTGGATCGTCGTCAGGCCCCACATGCCGGCGAGGGTGACGCTGGGCACCAGGGCGAGGAGGAACAGCGAGAGACGTATGGAGCCGAGACGGCGCCGGGCACCTGTCCGTGGAGACATCGTGGTCCTAGAGCGGTCGGATGGTGGGAGAAGTACGCACGGTCGGGCCCGTCAGCGGGTTCCGTCGGCGGCGAAACCGGCGACCGAGGCCGCGTTGGTCTTCGTGACGAACGCCGGCCCGGTGAGCACGGGCGCGACCCCGCCGCCGCTGATGTTGCCGTTGGTCCGGTACAGCCACAGCGCGTCGACGGCGAGGTAGCCCTGCAGATAGGGCTGCTGGTCGACGGCGAACTGGACGTTGCCGCCGCGTACCGCGTCCACCAGGTCGTTGTTGAGGTCGAAGGTGGCGACGTCGGCCTCGCTGTCCGCCTCCGCGACGGCCTCGACCGCGGTGAGCGCGAAGTCCGCCCCGTTGGTGACGACCTCGTCGATGGTCGGGTCCTGCCGCAGCCGGGCGGTGATGATGCCGGAGACGGCGCGCATGTCGGTGCCGTCCACGTAGAGGTTCTCGGTCGTCCCCCCGAACGTCTTCTTCACGCCGGCGCAGCGGGCCTCCAGGGCAACGTTGCCACGCTCGTGGACGACGCACAGGGCGTGCTCGGCCTTCAGCTCGTCCAGCTTGTCGCCGACGGCCCGGCCCGCCACGCTCTCGTCCTGGCCGAAGAACTCCAGCAGTCCCGCCGACTTCCAGGCGTCCATACCGGAGTTGAGCCCGACCACCGGGATGTCCGCGGCCCGTGCCTCATTGACCGGGCCCTTCATGGCGGCCGGCTTGGCCAGCGTCAGCGCGATGCCGTCGACACCGTCGCGGACCGCCTCGCGGACCAGCTCGGCCTGCCCCGCCGGGTCCGGGTCGCTCACATACGTCAGCTCGATGCCGTCCTTGGCGGCCGCCGCCTCGGCACCCCTCTTCACCCGGTCCCAGAAGGCATCGCCCTCGCTGCCGTGGGTGACCATCGCGACCTTGATCCGTCCGGCGCCGGAGGCGCCCGCGCCGTCGGAGTCCGAGGAGTCGTCGGCCGAGCCGAAGGCGGAACAGCCGGTCGCCAGCAGACCGACGGCGGCTGCCAGCGCCGCCAGACGGTGTCTCGGGAGGCGGCGGGACGGGGGACGAGTGTTCATGAGGAGTACGGACCTCGCTGTGCGGCCGAGCAAGAGCAGGGGGAGAGCACCGACGGAACCACGGGGGCGTGCGCCGAACGGGTGACTATCGCTGGCCCGGAGCCAACCCTGTGGAACCACTGGTCGTCAAGTGAACAGCCACGTGAAGTGAGGCGATGCTGCCGCATTGTGATGAACCGTGAATACGGTGCGGCCGTTTCGCGCCGACGAACCGAATGGACGGTATGGAGCCGTCCCGATTCCCTTCCGGGCGACCGCAGTTCAGCGCCGGCGCAGCCGCAGGGCCAGCGCGGCACCACCGGTGAGCACCAGGACGGCGGCGGCGCCGCCCGCGAGCAGCGGGGCGGAGGGCCCGGAGGGGGGTGCCGCGGTGGTGTGCGCGGCGGGAGCGGCGGAGGTTCCGGCGGCACGCGGGGCCGGGGTGCTCGCGGCCGGGGTGCTCGACGTCCGGGGGCGCGGAGCCGATGACGGTTCCGCCGTACCCCCCTGTGCCGGTTCCGCCGGTTCGGCCGCCTTCTCCTCCTCCGGGAACACCACGTCCGAGCACGCGTAGTACGTGTCCGGAGTGCTGCTGTTCCGCCAGACCGTGTACAGCACATGACGTCCCGTCCGGTCCGGCGGCAGGGTCACCCGGAACCGGTGGGCGCCGTCCGTCAGCGCCGGGTCCGTCACCTCGGCGAACGGCTCCCCGGACAGGTCGGCCCAGGTGAGCGGCTTCGCCGGGTCGTAGCCGGGCTCCGTCAGGTACATGTGGAACGTGCCGGTGTGCGGGATCGTCGAGACGTACGTCACCGGCAGCGCCGCACCGGGTGCCACCCGGGTCGCCGGCCAGTCCGCGCGGGCCAGGTCGAGACCCCGGTAGGCGGGCAGACCACCGCTGCACAGTCGTCCGTCGGGGATCCGCTGCCGGTCCCGGCCGGCGACGTCCGCCACCCGCAGGTTGTCCCACGCCGCGAACGGCGCACCGTTCGCGGCGACGGCGGCACGGCAGGCCGCCGACCCCGCGCGGTCACCGCCCTCGGGCGAGCAGGCCACGACCCGGCTCACCGGATCCGTCGGCGCCCCGTGGGCCCCGGCCGGCCCCGCCGCCCACAGCGGCAGCAGCAGCGGGGCGACGAGGGCCACCGCGAGCGCGGTGCGGTGTGCGGTCGTCCGGGGCATCCGGACCGCCTCCTTCGGCGGGCGGGGAACGTGGGGAACTCTTCCGTGCAGTACGGAGCGAACGCCTGGCGCGTTCACCTCCGTGCCGATGCGGGCATAGCGGTCCGTTCCTGGTCAACCGCCTTTCGGCGAGGGTGGTTTCCCGGCCGGATCGAGGGTTTCCCCCGTATCCGGGCAGCTCGCGCGCTGCCTATCGTTCCACCGCAGTAGGTCCGCCGGTAACCCTGGACGGGCCGCTGCTCGCGCCCGGCCGGCCGACTCGCCGTACCTCGATTCACCCCACGCTGCTTCGACGACGAGACGACGAAGCGAATCGGCTCCCCCTCCCCACACTCCGCGCTGCCCGGAGTACCGGCACGAAAGGCACCCCCCCTTGCGCACCTCATCGAGCTCTCCCCGCGGCTCCTCCCCCAGACGGAAGCTGATATCCGTCGCCGCCCTCTCCGTCGCCCTGCTGACGACCGCGTCCGCCCAGGTCGCCGTCGCCCAGGACGCCCCCTCCGACGCGCCGGCCGTCCCCGCGGCCCGTACCGAGGCTGCCCCGGGCACCCCGGCCGAGCGGCTCATCGTCGGCTACAAGTCCGGCGCCGCCGAGGCGAAGTCGGACAAGGCCGCCGCCGCGGACGCCGCCACCAAGGGCGACAAGGCCGGCGAGGACGTCGACTTCCGGCGCCGCCTCGGCACCGGCGCCGCCCTCGTCGACCTGGGCACCGGGCCCACCACGGCGGACGTCGCCGACGTCGTCGCCGAGTACCGGGCCGACCCGCAGGTCGCCTACGTCGTACCGGACCGTCTCAACAAGCCGCTGGCCACCCCGAACGACACCGAGTACGGCAAGCAGTGGGACCTGTTCGAGTCCACCGCCGGCATGCGCGTGCCGGGCGCCTGGGACCTCACCACCGGCAGCGGTGTCACCGTCGCCGTCATCGACACCGGATACGTCACCCACTCCGACCTCGCCGCGAACATCGTCGGCGGCTACGACTTCATCTCCGACACCGCCGTCTCCGTCGACGGCAACGGGCGCGACAGCAACCCGGCCGACCCGGGCGACTGGTACGCCGCCGGCGAGTGCGGCCAGGCCACCGGCGGCTCCTCCTCCTGGCACGGCACCCACGTGGCGGGAACCATCGCCGCGGCCACGAACAACGGCAAGGGCGTCGCCGGCGTCGCGTACGGCGCGAAGATCTCCCCGGTGCGGGTGCTCGGCAAGTGCGGCGGCTACGACTCCGACATCATCGACGCCATCACCTGGGCGTCCGGCGGCACCGTCTCCGGGGTGCCCGCCAACACCAATGTCGCCAAGGTCGTCAACATGAGCCTCGGCGGGGGCGGCGCCTGCTCCACCGCCACCCAGAGCGCCATCAACGGCGCCGTGAGCCGGGGCACCACGGTGGTCGTCGCGGCCGGCAACGAGAACCAGAACGCCGCCAACTCCTCCCCGGCGAACTGCGGCAACGTCATCACCGTCGCCGCCACCGACCGCTCCGGCAACCGGGCCTCCTACTCCAACTACGGCACGACCGTGGACATCGCCGCGCCCGGCGGGGAGACCGCGACCGCGGCCAACGGCATCCTGTCCACACTGAACTCCGGCGCCCGCACCCCGTCCACCGAGAACTACGCCTACTACCAGGGCACCAGCATGGCCACCCCGCACATCGCGGGTCTCGCCGCGCTGATGAAGTCGGCGAACCCCGCCCTCACCCCGGCCCAGATCGAGTCGGCGGTCAAGTCCAACGCCCGTGTGCTGCCCGGCACCTGCTCCGGCGGCTGCGGCGCGGGCCTGGCGGACGCCGCCAGGACCGTCCAGGCCGTCAAGGGCGGTACGTCCACCGGCTCCACGTACTCCAGCACCACCGCCCTGTCCATCCCGGACAACGGCTCGGCGGTCGAGTCCCCGATCACGGTGAGCGGCCGCAGCGGCAACGCGCCGTCCGCCCTCCAGGTGGGCGTGGACATCACCCACACCTACCGCGGTGACCTGGCCGTCGACCTGGTGGCACCGGACGGTTCGGTGTACCGCCTGAAGTCCGCCAGTTCCTCGGACTCCGCGGACGACGTGCGGACCACCTACACGGTGAACGCGTCCGCCGAGACCGCGAACGGCACCTGGAAGCTGCGGGTGCAGGACACGGCGTCCCAGGACACCGGCCGGCTCAACAGCTGGCAGCTGACCTTCTGATCCACCTCTGAAAAGGGCGGGCCGGCCGGTGCGGATGGGGCACCGGTCGGCCCGCCGTTCTCTTTTGTCCCCGCACCTGACACACTTAGATACCGGACGCGCTGTTTTCTTTCAGGGAGCGCGTTTGTTTTGTCTGATGTGCCCAAGTCCGGTGCGATACCCATATGATGAGCATCGCCACAGCGTGAGATATCGTGTACCGGGCGTGAAAACAAACAGCATGACCCGTTCCTTTCCGGCTCAGGAGTTCAGGCGATGGCGAGGCAGGTACGCGCCGAGCAGACCCGCGCGACGATCATCACGGCCGCCGCCGAGCTGTTCGACCGGCAGGGCTACGAATCGACCAGTCTCAGCGACATCGTCGAGCACGCCCAGGTCACCAAAGGGGCCCTCTACTTCCACTTCGCCGCGAAGGAGGACCTCGCCCACGCCATCCTGGAACTCCAGTCCGCGACCAGCCGCCGGCTGGCCCGGGACACCGAGACGCGGGGGCGCACCTCCCTGGAGGCGCTGATGCGCCTCACCTTCTGCATAGCCAGGATGTCGGCCGAGGACCCCGTCCTGCGGGCCGGACTGCGGCTCGCCACCGGCGGCACCCGGCCGCGCCCCCCACTGAGTCATCCCTTCACCGAGTGGCTGGACATCGTCACCGCCCGGCTCCTCGGCGCCGTCAAGGAGTCCGACGTCCACCCGGACGTCGACATCGACGTCGTGGCGCACTCCCTGGTCTGCTTCTTCGTCGGCACCCGCGTCGTCGGCCACTCCCGTGAATCCGTCGCCCGGCAGCCCCGCCGTACGGCGGAGATGTGGCAGATCCTCATCAGGGGCCTGGTCCCCGTCACCCGGCGCGCCCGCTACCTCAGCCTGGCCGCACGGCTGGAGCGGGAGATCGCGCCGGTGTGACCCGCGGCGCGCGACGGCCGGCGCGCGTTACGGTGAGCCGCATGTCCGACCACCCCACCGCGCCCGTGATCCTCGCCGACGAGCCCGGCACCTTCCCCCACGGCGTGCTGGCCGAGCGGCACCCCGCGATCATCCGGCAGGTGCGCGAGTCCTTCCCGTACGGGCCCGAGCAGCACCGCGCGCTCGACGCCCTGCTCGACAACTGCACCGGGGGCACGATCGAACCCCTCCCCGCCGACGCGCACGACCGGCGACACTGGGAGACCTGGGGGATGGACACCTACGCCGGCCGCTCCTGGTACGAGGTGCCGTGGCTGTGGTCGGAGAGCTGGTTCTACCGCCGACTGCTGCACGCGGTGGGCTACTTCGCCCCCGGCCCCTGGCAGGGCATCGACCCGTTCCGCCCCTCCAAGCTCGCCGAACTCGACTCGCCCGCCACGGACGAGGAACTGGCCGCGCTCGACGACCTCGCCGCACGCCCGGCGGACGAACGGGCCCGTGCCCTGCTGCACGGCTCCCTGTGGGGCAACCGCGCCGACCTCGGCTTCCGGCTGTCCGCCGAGGGCGCCGAGGAGACGGCCGCCGTGTCGGCCCTGGTGGCCGACGACAGCGAACGGCTGTGGCCCCTGCTCGGCACCTCCGGCACCGGCACGCTGTGCCTGGTCGCCGACAACGCGGGCCGCGAACTCGTCCCGGACCTGCTCCTCGCCGCCCACCTGCTGGCCTGCGGCCGGATCGGCCGGGCGGTGCTGCACGTCAAGCCGTACCCGTACTACGTCTCCGACGCCACCACCGCCGACGTCGTCGACGCGGTGCGCCGGCTCACCGGCGCCGAGGGCGCCGCGGCCGAGTACGGCCGCGGCCTGTGGGCCGCGCTCACCGACGGCCGGCTCGCCCTCCGGGCCCACCCGTTCTCCTGCTCTCCGCTGCCGTACGAGGAGATGCCGGACGACCTGCGCGCGGACTTCGCCGCCGCCGCGCTCACCGTCGTCAAGGGCGACCTCAACTACCGCCGCCTCGTGGGCGACCGGTACTGGCCCCCGACCACACCCTTCGCGGAGGTCACGGCCTACTTCCCGGGTCCGGTCGCGGCCCTGCGCACCCTGAAGTCCGACGTGATCACCGGACTGACCGCCGGTACCGAGGCGGCCCTGGCCGCGGCGGAGGGGCAGCGCTGGCGCACCGGCGGCACCCACGCGCTGATCCAGGTCCGGACATAGGGTCCACAACTCCCGTACGGGGCACGGTTCACGCGATGGTGTGATCATGCTCGGCCCGGTGGATGCCGCCACCGGGCCGCGGGTAGCCCACGGCCATGACGCAGCCGTTCGAACTCCCGCACTTCTACCTGCCGCATCCCGCGCGGCTCAACCCGCACGTCGACGAGGCCCGCGCCCATTCGGCCGGGTGGGCGCGCGAGATGGGCATGCTGGAGGGCAGCGGGGTCTGGGAGCGGACCGATCTCGACGCGCACGACTACGGTCTGCTCTGCGCCTACACCCACCCCGACTGCGACGGGCCCGCCCTCTCGCTCATCACCGACTGGTACGTGTGGGTCTTCTTCTTCGACGACCACTTCCTGGAGAAGTTCAAACGCACCCAGGACCGCGACGCCGGCAAGGCCCACCTGGACCGGCTGCCGCTGTTCATGCCGCTCGACCCGGCCACTCCCGTTCCCGCACCGGAGAACCCGGTCGAGGCGGGCCTCGCCGACCTGTGGGCGCGCACCGTTCCGGCGATGTCCGCCGGCTGGCGCCGCCGGTTCGCCCTCGCCACCGAGCACCTCCTCAACGAGTCCCTGTGGGAGCTGTCCAACATCAACGAGGGGCGGATCGCCAACCCCGTCGAGTACATCGAGATGCGCCGCAAGGTGGGCGGCGCACCCTGGTCCGCCGGGCTCGTGGAGTACGCCACCGCCGAGGTGCCCCCCGCCGTCGCCGGAACCAGGCCGCTGAGGGTGCTGAGGGAGACCTTCTCCGACGCCGTGCACCTGCGCAACGACCTGTTCTCCTACCAGCGGGAGGTCGAGGACGAGGGCGAGCTCAGCAACGGCGTACTCGTCCTGGAGACCTTCTTCGGCTGCACCACCCAGGAGGCCGCCGACATCGTGGGCGACGTCCTCACCTCGCGGCTCCACCAGTTCGAGCACACCGCGTTCACCGAAGTCCCCGCCGCGGCGCTGGAGAACGGGCTCACCCCGGCCGAGGCGGCGGCCGTCGGGGCGTACACGAAGGGCCTGCAGGACTGGCAGTCCGGCGGCCACGAATGGCACCTGCGCTCCAGCCGCTACATGAACGAGGGCGCGCGGTCCGGCGCCCCCTGGCAGTCCCTGTCCGGCCCCGGGACGTCCGCCGCCGACGTCGGCGCACTGCTCGCCGGCGCGGGGGCCGAGAGACTACGCGCCTACACGCACGTGCCGTTCCAGAAGGTCGGCCCCTCGATCATCCCCGACATCCGCATGCCGTTCCCCCTGGAGCTCAGCCCCGCCCTCGACGGTGCGCGACGGCATCTGCTGGAGTGGTCGCGGCGGATCGGCTTCCTCGGTGAGGGTGTCTGGGACGAGGACAAACTCGAAAGCTGCGACCTCCCCCTGTGCGCGGCGGGCCTCGACCCGGACGCCACCCAGGAGCAGCTCGACCTCGCCTCCGGCTGGCTCGCCTTCGGCACCTACGGCGACGACTACTACCCGCTCGTCTACGGCCACCGCCGCGATCTGGCCGCCGCGCGGCTGACCACGACCCGCCTGTCGGCCTGCATGCCCCTCGGCTCCGACGAGGTCCCGCCGCCGCCCGTCAACGCCATGGAGCGGGCGCTGACCGACCTGTGGAGGCGTACGACGGCCGGCATGACGCCCGATGAGCGCCGCCCCCTGAGGACGGCCGTCGACACGATGACCGAGGCCTGGGTGTGGGAGCTGACCAACCAGATCCAGAACCGCGTCCCGGACCCCGTGGACTACCTGGAGATGCGGCGCGCCACCTTCGGCTCCGACCTCACCCTGGGGCTCTGCCGCGCCGGGCACGGACCGGCGGTGCCGCCGGAGGTCTACCGCAGCGGTCCCGTCCGCTCCCTGGAGAACGCGGCGATCGACTACGCGTGCCTCCTCAACGACATCTTCTCCTACCAGAAGGAGATCGAGTTCGAGGGCGAGATGCACAACGCGGTCCTCGTGGTGCAGAACTTCTTCGGCGTCGACTATCCGACCGCGCTGCCCGTGGTGCAGGACCTGATGAACCAGCGCATGCGCCAGTTCGAGCACGTCGTGGAGCACGAACTGCCCGTCGTGTACGACGACTTCCAGCTGTCGGGCGAGGCGCGGGCGATCATGCGGGGCTATGTGACGGACCTGCGGAACTGGATGGCGGGCATCCTCAACTGGCACCGCAGCGTCGACCGGTACAAGGACGAGTACCTGTCCGGCCGGGTCCACGGCTTCCTTCCGAACCGCACACCGGCACCACCGGTCCTCGTCTGACGTCCGGCACCGCCCGTACCTGCCCGTACTGCCCGCACACCCGTACTGCCCGCTCTGCCGCCGGAGGCGAACCATGGAACAGACCGCGTTGCGGCCCAGGCCGATGCCCGGCGACGGGGGCGGAGGCGTATCCGAGGGCGGGGGCGGCGGCGTGTCCGGGGGCGGGCCGGGCTCCGGCCCGCCCGGCCGGCATCCCGGTCGTCGGCGCGGGCGGCGGCTGGTGGCCGCGCTGCTCGGGGTGCCGGCCGGGATGCTCCTGGTGCTCTCCGGCGCCGGGCTGGGGGCGGTGGGGGCCACGGTCGTCGGTGCGGGCGGGCTCGCCGAGCTGAAGCGGCAGGCGGGAGTGCCGTCCGCCGCCCCGGCCGTGGCACCGCGGTCCGTCCCGTCCCCGCCCGTTGTCACCAGGCTCGGCGTGGAGGTGGCCGACGACAGGAGACCCGGGGCGCTGGTCGTCACCGTGCACGTGCCCGGCCCGGGATCCTCGGCCGGTCTCGTGCGCGGCGACGTCCTCCTCGCCTTCGGCACCACCCGTGTCGACTCGGCCGCCGACCTGGCACGCGCCGTCGCCCGGGCCCGCCCGGGCGACGAGGTGACACTGACGGTGCGCCGTCGCAGCGGCGGCCACCAGCAGCTGACGGCCGTCCCCGGCATCGTCACGTGACCACGCGGAAGCGGCTGGTGAGCCGGCCCTCCCCGGACTCGGTCCCGGTGCCGTGGTCCGTCCGCGACGGCCCCGGCCGCGGTCGTGTGCCTCTCGTCATGGTGGGGCGACGCTCCGCCATGACGCGCGGTGGGCCGTAGGGCGAACACCGCGAACCGGCTCGCGTCACCCCCGCCCGCCGGGCAGGATGCTGCCCGTAACCTGCTGTCGCCCTGGGAGGCCCCCGAATGACCGGCGCCGTGCCCGCGTTCTTCACCGCCGACGACTACGAGGCCCGTAGGGAGCGTGCGGCGCGGCAGGCCGCCGACGCCGGGCTCGCCGGACTGCTCGTGGCACCCGGCCCCGACCTGGTGTGGCTCACCGGCTACACCCCCACCGCCGTCACCGAGCGGCTCACCCTGCTGGTCCTGGCGGCCGGCCGGGACCCCGTGCTCGTCGTCCCCACCCTGGAGGCCCCGGACGCCGGGCGCGCCCTGGGCGCCTCCGCACTCACCCTGCACGACTGGACCGACGGCAAGGACCCCTACGCCGCCACCGCGGCCCTGCTGGACGCGGACGGGCGGTTCGGCATCAGCGACAACGCCTGGGCCATGCACCTGCTCGGCCTGCAGAAGGCGCTGCCCGGTACCTCGTACGCCTCCCTCACCGAGGCCCTGCCGATGCTCCGCGCCGTCAAGGACGCGGCGGAGCTGGAGCTCCTGGCCGCCGCGGGGGCCGCGGCGGACGCGGTGTTCGAGGAGATCAGGCAGGTCGCCTTCGCCGGCCGCCGCGAGACCGAGATCGCGGCCGATCTGGCCGCCCTGCTGCGCCGGTTCGGACACTCCCAGGTCGACTTCACGATCGTCGCCTCCGGACCCAACGGCGCCAACCCGCACCACGAGATCGGCGACCGTGTCATCGAACGCGGCGACATGGTCGTGCTCGACTTCGGCGGCCTCAAGGACGGCTACGGGTCCGACACCTCCCGCACCGTCCACGTCGGCGAACCCACCGACGAGGAACGCCGGGTGCACGACCTCGTGCGCGAGGCACAGGAGGCGGGCTTCCGCGCGGTGCGGCCCGGCGCCGCCTGCCAGGAGGTCGACCGCGCCGCCCGTGCGGTCATCGCCGACGCCGGGTACGGGGAGTACTTCGTCCACCGCACCGGGCACGGCATCGGCGTCACCACGCACGAGCCGCCCTACATGATCGAAGGCGAGGAGCGGCCCCTCGTCCCCGGCATGTGCTTCTCCGTCGAACCCGGTGTCTACCTGCCCGGCCGGTTCGGCGTGCGCATCGAGGACATCGTGACCGTGACCGAGGACGGCGGACGGCGGCTGAACAACACCGCGCGGGAGATGGTCATAGTGGACTGAACGGCCCCACCGTCCCCTCCCTGCCTCCCCGAACGGCAACGGCGCGACCATGACCCAGGCACCGACACCCACCGCGGACACCGTCCGCCGACTGGCCCGCTCCCTGCTGAAGGACAGCGGCAGGGGCGGCGGCGCGGATTCCGCCGCAGGCCCCGACGTCCGGCCTGTCGCCGCGGGCGCCGAACCCGCCGCCTGGTGGGTCGGCACCCGCCATGTGCTGCGCCTCGCCCCGGACCGTGAGGCGAGCGTGCGCCGCCGCCGCGAACTGCGGCTGCGCGACCTCGTCCGCCCGCACGTCCCGGTCGCGCTGCCGTCCGCCGTGGCGCACGGCGAGTGGGCACCCGGTCTGCTCTGCGCCCTGGACACCCGGCTGACCGGCGGGACGGCGGAAGAGCACCGCGTGTCCGCCGTCGGTGAGGCCGACCTGGCCGGGCTGCTCACGGGGCTGCGGGAGGTGCCGGTGCGGCAGGCGGAGACGCTCGGTGTGCCGCGCGTCTCCCCGCGCTCCCTGGAAGCCCTGCGCCGGGCCGCCGCGGAGGCCGCCGGACGGCTCGCCGAGGCCGACGAGTTCGATCCGGACCGGCTGAACCGGCTCACCCCGCCCGCCGCGGTCCAGCTCGCCGCCCAGTCCGGCACGGCCGTCCTCGTCCACCACGCCCTCACCGGCGGACACCTCGTGGTGAGCGCGGACGGCCGCGTACGCGGCGTCCTCGGCTGGGACGCGGCGGTGGTCGGCGACCCCGCCGAGGACATCGCGGGCCTCGCGCTCGCCGTCGGCGCCCCGGCCGCCGTACGCGCCGCCACCCTCGCCGGCTACGGCGCCCGCCCCTGCCTGCGCGGCCTGTGGCTGGCCCGCTGCGACTCCGTCCGCCACCTCGCCGAGGCCCTCACAGGCCGCACCACCACCCCGCCGGCCGTGCTGCGCACCCGGCTGCGACGCGCCTGGGAGCCGATCATGCTGGAGCGGGTGACGGACCTCGGCCGCGCGGACGACGCGCCGTAGAGGGCCCGTCCGGCACCCTCCGCCGGAGGGGCCCCGGCCACGACGCGACCCCCCGCCCCGACCGCCGGTGGGGCCGCTCCGGTGCCGGACCGTGTGGCCGGGGCAGGTGTGTCGCGGCCTTCGCGAGCGCCGGGCGGCCCTCAGTCCTGGAGGAGGACGACCGCCGACCGGCCCGGCAGTCGCAGCACCCCGTCCGCGCCCGGGGTCTCCACCGGCTCCCATGCCGCGAGGACGCGCGCCCCGGGGACGCCCAGGGGGATCGCCGCCTGCCCGTCGCCGAGGTTCACCGCGACCCGGACGTCCCCCCGCCGGAAGGCCAGCCAGCGGTGCTCCTCGTCGTAGGCCACCTTGGTGTCGCCGAGGTCGGGGTCGGTGAGGTCCGGTTGCTCCCGGCGCAGGGAGAGGAGGAGCCGGTACCAGGACAGCACGCGCGCGTGGGGCTCGCGTTCCGGCTCCGACCAGTCGAGACAGGAGCGGTCGCGGGTGGCGGGGTCCTGCGGGTCGGGCACGTCCTGCTCGGCCCAGCCGTGCGCCGCGAACTCCCGCCGTCTGCCCGCGCTCACCGCCTTGGCGAGCTCCGGATCGGTGTGGTCGGTGAAGAACTGCCAGGGCGTGCCCGCCCCCCACTCCTCGCCCATGAACAGCATGGGCGTGAAGGGAGCGGTCAGCGTGAGGGCCGCCGCGCAGGCCAGCAGTCCGGGGGAGACCAGGGCGGCCAGGCGGTCCCCCCGGGCGCGGTTGCCGACCTGGTCGTGGGTCTGGCTGTAACCGAGGAGCCGGTGCCCGGCCATCCGGTCGCGGTCCAGGGGGCGGCCGTGGCGTCGGCCCCGGAAGCTGGAGTACGTGCCGTCGTGGAAGAACCCGCCGGTGAGCGTCTTGGCGAGGGCCGCGAACGGGGCACGTGCGAAGTCGGCGTAGTAGCCCTGCGCCTCACCGGTCAGCGCGGTGTGCAGGGCGTGGTGGAAGTCGTCGTTCCACTGCGCGTGCAGCCCGAAACCGCCCTCCGCGCGGGGCCGGATGACCCTGGGGTCGTTCAGATCCGACTCGGCGATCAGGAACAGGGGGCGGCCGGTGTCGGCGGCGAGGGCGTCCACGGCCCCGGACAGTTCCTCCAGGAAGTGGCACGCGCGCGTGTCCGCCAGCGCGTGCACCGCGTCGAGGCGCAGCCCGTCGAACCGGTAGTCCCGCAGCCATGCCAGTGCGCTGTCCGCCAGGAACGCGCGCACCTCGTCGGAGCCGGGCGCGTCCAGATTGACCGCCGCCCCCCACGGGGTGTGATGGGTGTCCGTGAAGTACGGCCCGAACAGCGGCAGATGGTTCCCGGACGGCCCCAGGTGGTTGTGCACGACGTCCAGGACGACGCCGAGGCCGAGGGCGTGGGCCCGGTCGACGAACCGTTTCAGCCCTTCGGGTCCGCCGTACGGCTCGTGCACCGCCCACAGCGAGACTCCCTCGTACCCCCATCCGTGCCGGCCCGGGAACGGGCACACCGGCATCAGCTCCACATGCGTCACGCCCAGCTCCGCGAGATGGCCGAGCCGCTCGGCGGCGGCGTCGAAGGTGCCCTCGCGCGTGTACGTGCCCACGTGCAGCTCGTACAGCACCGCGCCGGGCAGCGGGCGCCCCGTCCACTCCGTACGCCAGGCGAACCGGTCGTGGTCGACGACGGCGCTCAGGCCGTCCGGCCCGTCCGGCTGCCGGCGCGAGCGCGGATCGGGCAGGACGGGACCGTCGTCCAACGCGAAGCCGTACCGGGAGCCGTCGTGCGCCCCGGCCTCCCCCCGCCACCACCCCTCGCGCTCGGGATCGTGCTCCAACGCGCGCGTGACGCCGTCGCACTGGAGCGTCACTCTGCCGGCCTGCGGTGCCCACACCTCGAACTGCACGGACGGTTCCCCTTCGTCTGCTCACCGTGATGTAGCGCCTCCATCGTGCGCCATCGGAGATCAATTCGCCGGGGGATTTCCCCTTTTGCGGCGGGTGTCGCCGGGTACGCACGCGCGCCGGCCGTTTCCCCGGTTCCTGGACAGTCCGGCCGTCGCTGACCGACAATCAACAGTGTGACGTCGTCCTTCGAGTTCCACACGTACCCCGCGCGGCTGTCCGACGCGGAGCGCGACAAGGCGCTGGGCGTGCTGCGGGACGGTGTCGCCATGGGCCGCCTCTCCCACGACACGTTCGTCCGGCGCATGGAACTCGCCCTCGCCGCGCGGCGTTCCGACGAACTCGCCGCGCTCACCGCCGACCTCCCGCAGGAAAGCCGCTTCTCCCGCCTGGTGTTCGGCACCGTGGAGGCCGTCTCCGGGTTCACCGTGCGGCTGCGCCGGGCCTGGCAGGCCGAGAAGCTCCCCAAGCTGCTGCTGCCGCACCCGTCGACCGGCCACCCCCTGCGCATAGGCCGCGATCCCGGCAGCGGACTGCGGCTCAGCCACGAGACGGTCTCCCGCGTGCACGCCGAACTCCGCCACCAGGGCGGCCTCTGGGTGCTGCGGGACCTCGGCTCCACCAACGGCACCACGGTGAACGGGCGTCGGGTGGTCGGCGCGGCCGTCGTCCGCGAGGGCGACCAGATCGGCTTCGGACAGATCGCCTACCGGCTCGCGACGCACTGACTCCCGGCGAAATCCCCACGATCGCCACAGTGTTGACGTACCCCCGAAGTCGTGACTGACTGTGCGTACGCCCTGCACTCCCGGTGAAACGACGGCGCCGCTTCGTGGAGGTGTGCCCTGCCGCCCCTCCCGTACTACCCGACCGTCGACGAACTGGGCGCGCGGGCCGCCGCCCTCGTCGCCCGGCATCCCCGCGACGCCCGGCTGCGCCGCGTCGGCGCCTCCCGCGCGGGCATCCCCCTGTGGCTGCTCAGCGTCGGCCACGGCAGCCGCCAGGTCCTCGTCGTCGCCGGGCCGCACGCCAACGAGCCCGCGGGCGGCGCCACCGTGCTGCGCCTGGCCGAGCGCGCCCTGGCCGACCCCCGGCTCACCGAGGGCGCCGACGCCACCTGGAACCTGCTGCTGTGCCTCGATCCCGACGGACTGCGCCGCAACGAGCGCTGGCTGACCGGCCCGTACACCCTCGGCCACCACTTCCGGAACTTCTTCCGGCCCGGCTTCCTGGAACAACCCGAATGGCTGCCCGACGGCGCCGCCGCCGCCGCGCTGCCCGAGACCCGCGCCCTGCTCGCCCTCCAGGACGAACTGCGGCCCTTCCTCCAGTGCTCCCTGCACGGCGTCGACGTCGGCGGCGGCTTCGTCGAGCTCACCCGTGACCTGCCCGGCCTCGACCGGCGGGTCGAGGGCATCGCCGCCCGCCTCGGCGTCCCGCGCGAGCTGGGCGCCTACGACGCCCTGTACTGGCCCGGACTCGGCCCCGCCGTCTACCGCATCCCGCCCCCGCGCCGCCGCGACCTCGCCGCCGCCATCACCGAGGCCGCCGTCGAGTCGACGTGGTTCCACCCGCACCGGCACGGCACCGTCACCGCGGTCGTCGAGGCACCCATGTGGGGGGTGGCGGCCGTCGGGGACGGCTCCCCGCACGCCGGAGCGGAGGCGGAGCTGCGGTCCGTCAGCCGCACCCTGCGCCAGGACACCCTGCTGCTGGCGGGCCTGACGGCCCGGATCCGGCCGCATCTCGCCGGCGTGCCCGACGCGGCGCGGCTGCTCGCCCCGGTCGACGACTACCTCCTGGTCTGCCCAGGACTCGCCGACACGTGGGACCCCGACCGCTGGAACGATTCTGCTCGGCCGCTGCCGCCCATGACCACCGCCCGCCTCGCCGCGCTGCGCCTCTCCGGGCGGCGGCTGGCCCTGCGCACCGCCGGGCTGCTGCACCAGCTGGTGACGCGCTCCGGGCACGACCCGGCCGGGGCGCTGCCGGAGCTGGACCGGCTCGTCGACGCGCGGTGCGCCGACTACCGGGACGTGTTCGGGGCGCGCTGGATCGCGGTCGCGCGCCAGGCCGAGTACCAGGCGCGGGTCGTCCTCGCCGCGTTCGAGCTGGCCGGCCGCGGAGCCTTCCGTTCGGGTGAGCCGGGGTGGGGTCCGGACACCGTCGTGCCGATGCATCGGGAATGACGCACATCTCAGTGAAAGCGGTACGGGCGGGACTGGTCGCCGCCCTCGTCCTGCTCGCGTGCGCGGCACCCGCGCGGGCCGGCGCCGGGCACTCCGCCGAGGACAGCTGGCTGATGCTCACGGTCAGTCACGGAGAGCCACCGTCCACCGCGGAGGACGGCACCATGCTGCGGTGCGACCCGCCCCGGGGGCACCGGCACGCGGCCGACGCCTGCGCGGAGCTGGCCGCGGCGGACGGCCGCATCGCCGACATCCCTCCGAGGGAGGGCGTCGTGTGCCCGATGATCTACGCGCCGGTCACCGCACACGCCAGTGGGACGTGGCGCGGGCGCTCCGTCGACTACACGCAGACCTTCCCGAACGCCTGCACGATGTCCGCCAGGACGGGCTCGGTCTTCGCCCTGGACACCCCGTGACGACCCGGCTCCGGGCGGCGGAGACCGGTTCGGCCGCCGCCGGACGGCGCAACTCCGGCAGCGGCCCCACCCTCCGTCACCCCTCGCGTCCGCGTGGCGCGGTACCCCACGGTGGGGAGGTGGTGTCAAGGGCGCTCAGTCCGGGAGCCGCTCCAGCAGTGCCACGGGGGAGCGCCCGAGCAGTTCTCCCACGCGCGCGTGCCCGCTGAACTCCCGCTCCGTCTCCAGCACGTCGGCCCACCGTCCCGGTGGCAGGGGCAGGCGGGTGTCGCGCCAGCCGCCCGCCTCCGCCAGCCGGAGCGACAGCCGGGTCACGGCGGTGAGCACCTCGCCGGAGCGAACGAAGGCCAGGCAGTGCGCCGCCGCGGGCCCTTCGGCGGACAGCGGTTCGTACGTGGCCGTGTCACCGAAGACGTCCGGCCGCCGCGCCCGCAGCCGCAGCGCCGCCCGCGTCACCGCCTCCTTGCCGCTCCCGTCGTCCGTGAACCGCACGGTCCGCCGGTTGTCCGGGTCCACCAGCGCCCGGTACTCGTGCTCCGTGCCCTGGTAGAGGTCGGGCACCCCCGGCATCGTCAGGTGGACCAGCGCCGTGCCCAGGACGTTCGCCCGGACGTGCGCCTCCAGCGAGGCGCGCAGCGCCGCCACCCGCTCACCCGGCACCCCGCACGGCCCCGCCGCCACGAACCGCGCCACCGCCTCCTCGTACGGCGGCTCCTGCTCCGTCCAGCTCGTGTACAGGCCCGCCTCCCGCACATGCTTCAGCAGCGCCCCCCGCACCCGCTCCTCCTCCGCGGGACCGAGCCCGAACACCGTCTGCCAGGCCGCCCACGCCAGCTGCGCGTCCGGCACGCCCTCGCCCGCGCGGGTGACCTCCGCCAGGACGTCCGCCCAGCGCTCCGGGCACTCGGTGAGCACCTGCAGCGCCGCCCGCACATCGGCACTGCGCTTGGTGTCGTGTGTCGAGACGACCGTCCCGGTCGACGGCCAGTCGCGCTGCACGCGCGCGCAGTACGCGTGGAACCGTTCCGGGGACACCGCCGGGTCACCGGGGTTCCCGCCCACCTCCGTCGCCGACAGCAGCGGCACATAGCGGTAGAACGCCGTGTCCTCCACCGACTTGGCCCGCAGCGCCGACGCGGTCTGCGCGAACCGCGTACGGAACTCCACGTACTCCGCGCCGTCCCCGTACCGCCCGAGCACCAGGTCCCGTACGACGTCCACCGCCCCGGCCTCCTCGGGGACGGCGAAGGCGAGCCGGGCCTCGGCGGCGGCCTCCTCGGTGACGACACCGGCCGCGTCCACGGAGGCGTAGGGGCGGTACACCTCCAGCCGTACCAGCAGCTCCCGCAGGGCGGTGCGCAGCGCCCAGGGCGCGCGGTCGCGCAGCCCGGTCTCCGCAGCGCTCGCGCACAGCCGGCTCGCCACCCGGACCAGCCGGTCCACCTCGGCGGCCAGCTCGTGCGTGAGCACCTTGTACGCGGCCCGCCGCACCGTGGCGTCCCAGTCGCCGCCCCGGTCCGTCTGCGGGGCCGCGAACCGCCGGTACCGGCCGAGCAGCTCCCCGAATCCCGCCGGGTCCGTGAACACCCCGTCCACGTGCCGCAGGGCGTCGTAGCCGGTGGTGCCGGCGACCGGCCAGGAGGCGGGCAGCGGCTCCCCGTCGGAGAGGATCTTCTCCACCACCGTCCACCGGCCGCCCGTGGCCTCGTGCAGCCGCCGCAGATAGCCGTCGGGGTCGGCGAGCCCGTCCGGGTGGTCGACGCGCAGTCCGTCGACCACGCCCTCCCCGAGCAGCTGAAGGATCTTGGCGTGCGTGGCCTCGAACACCTCCGGATCCTCCACCCGCACCCCGATCAGCTCGGAGATGCTGAAGAACCGCCGGTAGTTCAGTTCGGTCCGCGCCAGACGCCACCACACGGGGCGGTACCACTGCGCGTCCAGCAGCTGAGGGAGCGGCAGCCCGGCCGTCCCCTCGCGCAGCGGGAAGGCGTGGTCGTGGTAGCGCAGCACGTCGCCGTCCGTCCTCAGGTGGCCGGCCTCCCGGCCGAGCGGCCCCCCGAGCACCGGCAGCAGCACCTGGCCGCCCTGCGCCTCCCAGTCGATGTCGAACCACCGCGCGTAGCGCGACGCGGGGCCGTCGCGCAGCACCTCCCACAGGGCCCGGTTGTGGCGCGGGGACATCGCCATGTGGTTCGGGACGATGTCAAGGATCAGGCCGAGACCGTGCTCCCGCGCGGTGCGCGCCAGCTCCCGCAGGCCCTCCTCGCCGCCCAGCTCCTCGCGCACGCGCGTGTGGTCCACCACGTCGTAGCCGTGCCGCGAGCCGGGCACGGCCTCCAGGACGGGCGACAGATGCAGATGGGACACGCCGAGCGAGGCCACGTACGGCACGGCGCCGGCCGCCGCCCCGAACGGGAAGCCGGGCTGCAACTGCAGCCGGTAGGTGGCCGTGGGCACCGCCGGGTCAGGTCGCTCAGAGGTCATGGGAACCTACGTACCCGCGTGGCCGCCTTATCTGTCATCGCTCCTCCCACCGAGCCACCCGTCGCCCGGACGGGTGACCGCGGGGGTGCGCCGCCGCAGCCGCTACGCCGGCCGGTGCAGCACCGTCATGCTGCGGTCGGTCAGCGTCAGCCGGGTGCCGGCCGCCACCTTCGGACCGGTCCCGGGCGGTACGCCGTCCGCGCGGGAGGTGTCGACGACCACCTGCCACTGCCGGCCGTGGTCGACCGGCACCACGAAGTCCAGCGGCTTGGGGGAGGCGTTGAACATCAGCAGGAACGAGTCGTCGGTGATGCGCTCCCCGCGCTGCCCGGGCTCGGAGATCGCGTTGCCGTTGAGGAACACCGTCAGCGCCGACGCCCGCGCGGAGTCCCAGTCCCGCTGGGTCATCTCCGCGCCCTCGGGAGTGAACCAGGCGATGTCGGAGAGGTCGTCGTGGGTGCCCTCCACCGGCCGGCCGTGGAAGAAGCGGCGCCGCCGGAACACCGGATGGTTCTTGCGCAGCCACACCATCGCGCGGGTGAACTCCAGCAGCTGCCGGCGCGGGTCCTGCCCGCCGTCCTCCCCCTCGCCGGGCGCGGGCCAGTCCAGCCAGGCCAGCTCGTTGTCCTGGCAGTAGGCGTTGTTGTTGCCGTGCTGGGTGCGGGCCACCTCGTCGCCGTGGCTGATCATCGGCACGCCCTGGGAGAGCATCAGCGTGGCGATGAAGTTGCGCATCTGCCGGGCCCGCAGCCGCAGCACGTCCGGGTCCTCGGTCCCGCCCTCGGCGCCGCAGTTCCAGGACCGGTTGTGGCTCTCGCCGTCCCGGTTGTCCTCACCGTTGGCCTCGTTGTGCTTGTCGTCGTACGACACCAGGTCGTGCAGCGTGAATCCGTCGTGGCAGGTCACGAAGTTGATCGAGGCCAGCGGGCGCCGTCCGTCGTCCTGGTACAGGTCGGAGGAGCCGGTCAGCCGGGAGGCGAACTCCGCGAGCGCGCGCGGCTCGCCCCGCCACAGGTCGCGCACGGTGTCGCGGTACTTGCCGTTCCACTCGGTCCACAGCGGCGGGAAGTTGCCCACCTGGTAGCCCCCCTCGCCCACGTCCCACGGCTCGGCGATCAGCTTCACCTGCGAGACCACGGGATCCTGCTGGACCAGGTCGAAGAACGACGACAGCCGGTCCACCTCGTGGAACTGCCGCGCGAGGGTCGCCGCGAGATCGAAGCGGAACCCGTCGACATGCATCTCGGTGACCCAGTACCGCAGCGAGTCCATGATCATCTGCAGGACGTGCGGGGACCGCATGAGCAGGGAGTTCCCCGTGCCCGTCGTGTCCATGTAGTAGCGGGGGTCGTCGGTGAGCCGGTAGTACGAGGGGTTGTCGAGCCCCTTGAAGGACAGCGTCGGGCCCAGGTGGTTGCCCTCGGCGGTGTGGTTGTAGACCACGTCCAGGATCACCTCGATCCCGGCCTCGTGCAGCGCCTTCACCGCCGACTTGAACTCCAGCACCTGCTGGCCCCGGTCGCCCCAGGACGCGTAGGCGTTGTGCGGGGCGAAGAAACCGATCGTGTTGTAGCCCCAGTAGTTGTTGAGGCCCATGTCCACCAGACGGTGGTCGTTGACGAACTGGTGCACCGGCATCAGCTCCAGCGCCGTCACCCCCAGCTCGGTCAGGTGCTCGATCACCGCCGGGTGCGCGAGGCCCGCGTAGGTGCCGCGCAGTTCCTCCGGCAGCCCCGGGTGGCGCATGGTGAGGCCCTTGACGTGGGCCTCGTAGATCACCGTGTGGTGGTACTCCGTACGGGGGCGCCGGTCGTCGCCCCAGTCGAAGTACGGATTGACCACGACCGACGTCATCGTGTGCGGCGCGGAGTCGAGGTCGTTGCGCCGGTCGCGGTCGTCGAAGTGGTAGCCGTACACCTCCTCGCCCCAGTCGATCTTCCCGCTGATCGCACGCGCGTACGGGTCGAGCAGCAGCTTCGCCGAATTGCAGCGCAGCCCCCGCTCGGGGGCGTACGGCCCGTGCGCACGGAAGCCGTACCGCTGCCCGGGCATGACCCCGGGCAGGTACGCGTGCCGCACGAACGCGTCGCTCTCGCGCAGTTCGACCGCGGTCTCGGAGCCGTCGTCGTGCAGCAGACACAGCTCCACTCGGTCCGCGGCCTCCGTGAAGACCGCGAAATTCGTTCCGGCGCCGTCGTACGTGGCACCGAGCGGATACGCCTCGCCAGGCCAGACCTGCATGGATACGACTCTTTCAGGTGTACGGCGCCGGTGGGGCGCCTTGGCTCCGAGTGTTTCCGTGTCTCCCCGAAAGGACGGGAACCACCTTCTACCCGTGCTCCTCGGGTCCGATGACCCGTACCCGCCGCCGATCTTGCTATGAATCCGCTCACTCCCGGGGGCCCTCCGGGCGGAACGGTCCGGTGAATACGGGAAGTTGGGAAACGACCCTGTCCATCGGGCTGCACCGTGCACCGCTGGCGGAGTACTCTCCTTGATCGTCGGGACGGGAGTGCTCGGGGGAGCGGAAGGCGGTACGCGGGTGGGCGCGGGAGGGCTGGAACTGCCCCCTGGTGACGACGGTCACGAGGGGAGTGGTTCCACGGACGTCCCGCCCGGTGCGGTGTCCCTGGCACGGCCGATGGACGCGGGCTCGATCGGGCCGGAGCTGGACTGGGGTGCCGACGCCTGGCGCGAGGTGCGCACCCGCGCCCAGCGGGCCGGCCGCGCCTACATCTGGCTGAACCTCGTCGAACAGCGGCTGCGCGCGGTCGTGGCCGCCGTCCTGCGTCCCATCTACGAGCCCGTGCACGGCGACGACTGGGTGGTCGCCGCCGCCGGGCCCGCCGGGCAGGAGTGGGTGCAGCGCGCGGTCGCGGTGCGCGAGGTCAGCCGCCGCAAGGGCTATCTGCTCGACCCGGCCGACGACAACGTCCTGTCCTTCCTCACGCTGCCGCAGCTGCGCGAGCTGATGGTGGCGCACTGGCCCTGCTTCGAGCCGTACTTCGACGACCGCCGGGACGTCGAACTCGCCCTGGACGAGCTGGAGGTCACCCGGAACGTCGTCTCCCGCAACCGCGCACTGTCCGAGACGGTCCTCGCCCAGGCCGAGCGGGCCTCCGCGCGGCTCCTCGAGATGCTCGGCGCCGGCGGCGACGTGCCGTCCGCGCGCCGGCTGCCCGTCGACGCGGTCGAGGACCTGGTCGGCGACCGGTACGCCGACGTGGTCGCCGTCCACCCGGACCGGGTGCGGCTGCTGCGCCAGTTCCCGGCCGAGGACATCTTCGGCGGGGCCCGCCGGCTCGACGCCCTCGGCATCGGCCTCAACCTGCTGGTGCAGAACTTCTCCGGGCGGCGCCTGGTGCGGCTGGCGGAGTCCGGCTGCCGGGTGCGGCTGCTGTTCCTGAACCCGGCCTCCAGCGCGGTCAAGCGCCGCGAGCGCGAGCTCGGCCTCAAGCGCGGCGAGCTCGGCCGCAGCGTCGAGATGAACATCCTGCACATGCGCCGGGTACGGTCCCGGCTGCGCGACCCCGGCGCCTTCGAGATCCAGGTCTACGACGAGACGCCCCGCTGCACCGCCTACCTCGTGGACGGGGACGGGTCGGACGGCGTCGCGGTCGTGCAGAACCATCTGCGCCGGGCCCGGGGGATGGAGGCGCCGGTACTGGTCCTGCGCAACGGGATCAAAGTGGTCAAGCCGGGCGAAGTCGAGGAAGGTGGACTGTTCCCCACCTACCGCGAGGAGTTCGAGCTGATGTGGACGGATGCGCGGCCGGTGTCGTGAGCGGGCGGCGAGGAGCCGTCCCGGCCGGTAAGCGGAACGCGATCCTCTGATTGTCAGTGGTGCGTGCGAAGGTGGGAACCACTGGGGGAACGCACCACACAGAAGGGGGACGGCCCATGGGCTGGCACCGGGAGCCGCTGATCGGCTTCGACCTGGAGACGACGGGTACCGATCCGCGCGAGGCACGGATCGTCACGGGGGCCGTGATCGAGGTCAGGGCGGGGGAGCCGGTGAGCCGCCGGGAGTGGCTGGCCGACCCGGGCGTGCCGATCCCCGAGGACGCGGTGGCGGTGCACGGCATCAGCACCGAGCGGGCGACCGCCGAGGGCGGCCCCGCCGACCGGGTCGCCGACGCCATCGCCGGCGTCCTCACCGCCCACTGGAAGGCGGGCGTCCCGGTCGTCGCCTACAACGCGGCCTTCGACCTGACCCTGCTCTCCGCCGAACTGCGGCGGTATGGACTGCCGTCGCTGCGCGACCGTCTGGGCGGCGCCGATCCCGCCCCGGTCATCGACCCGTACACCATCGACCGTTCCGTCGACCGCTACCGGCGCGGCAAGCGCAACCTCGAGGCGGTCTGCGCGGAGTACGGCGTCGTCCTCGGCTCGGCGCACGACGCGACCGCCGACGCCCTCGCCGCGGCCCGGCTGGCCTGTGCGATAGCCGGCCGCCACCCCGAGGTCGCGGCCCTCGACCCGGTGGAGCTGCACCGCCGCCAGATCGAGTGGTACGCCGCGTGGGCGGCGGACTTCCAGGACTTCCTGCGCCGCAAGGGCGACGCCGGCGCGGTGATCGACGGCACCTGGCCGCTGCGGGAGCCGGCGGGCGAGCGGGTCTGACGCGCCGGGCGGTCCGAAGGCCGGAAGGTCAGAACGGATACCAGCGCACGGTCCCGTCCCCGTCCCGCAGCGACGCCACCCGGCGTACGAACTCGGCCAGTGCCGCGGGGTTGCCCGGTGCGTGCTGGGCGACCCAGGCGCAGCTGGCGGTCTCCCGCGCGCCGCGCAGCACCGAGCAGCCCTCCCAGGCACGCACGTCCCAGCCATAGGCGGCGGTGAAGGAGGCGTACGCCTCGTCCGGCAGCCCGTAGCGGTCGTGGGAGAGGGCCATGACCACGAGGTCGTGCTCGCGCAGATCGGCCGAGAAGGTCTCCAGGTCGACCAGGACCGGCCCGTCCGGCCCGATGTGCACGTTGCGGGGCAGCGCGTCCCCGTGGATGGGGCCCGGCGTCAGCCGGGGCGTCAGCGCCGCCGCGGCCGAGGCGAAACCGTCGCGCCGCTCACGCAGGTACGCCGCGTCCGCGGGGTCGATCGCGTCGCCCGCGAGGCGCAGCCAGCGCTCCACCCCGCCCAGCAGCTCGCGGGGCGGCAGCGCGAAGGGGGGAGCGGGCAGTGCGTGGACCAGCCGCAGCAGTCCGGCCAGATCCCGGGGTCCGGCGGGCCGCACCGCCTCCGGCAGCCGGTGCCACACGGTCACCGGGTGCCCGTCGACGAGCAGTGCCTCCGGCTCGGCCGCCCGCACCGCCGGCACGCCCTGCTCCGCCAGCCACCCCGCGACGGCCAGCTCCCGGCGGGCCCGCTCCAGCAGTTCGGCGTCACGGCCCACTTTGACGGCCAGGTCACCGGCGGCGAACACCGCGTTCTCACCGAGGGCGAGCAGCCGCGCGTCCGCCGCCGCACCGGGCAGCACTCCCGCCGCCGCGAGTACGTCCCGCGCCCGTGCCTCGTCCATCCGTCCGCCTCCCTGTCCGTCCACGCCCGATCACCGGTCCCGTCCGACCGCCGGTATCCGGCCATCCGTCGGCCAGTGTCGCATTCACACAGGTCGGGCGGTGTGCGTGGCCCCTTGACGGGGGCGAGCGCCTTCACGACCATGGCCGGGCCCACCCGCGCCGCGCAAAGGGGCTGATCTCGTGACGTCAGTGACCGAGGTGAGGAGACCGGTACCCCGCGCGCCCGACCCGGGCCGCAGAGCCGGGCGGGCCGTCGACCACGGCCCCTGGTTCCTGGTGCTGCCCGCCCTGATCCCGATCCTGGTCCTCAGCGTCGGCCCGCTGCTCTACGGCATCCTGCTGGCCTTCACCGACGCCCAGTCCGGCCGCACCGAGCCCACCCGGTGGATCGGCACCCTCAACTTCCGGGACCTGCTGCACGACACGCTGTTCTGGGAGTCCTTCCGGATCGGTCTGGTGTGGGCGGTCGGGGTGACGGTGCCGCAGTTCCTGCTGGCACTCGGCCTCGCCCTGCTGCTCCACCAGGACCTGAGACTGCGCTGGGCGGCTCGGGCTCTGGCGATCATTCCCTGGGCGATGCCCGAGGTGGTGGTCGGCATCATGTGGCGGATCGTCTACAACCCCGACGCCGGCATCCTCAACGAGACACTGCGCGACCTCGGCCTGGGCGACGGCCGGGACTGGCTCAGCGGGCTCGCCACCGCCCTGCCCGCGGTGATCGTCGTGGGCGTGTGGGCCGGAATGCCCCAGACCACGGTCGCGCTGCTCGCCGGGCTCCAGAACACCCCGCGCGAGCTGCACGAGGCGGCGGCGGTCGACGGCGCCGGCGCCTGGCGCCGCTTTTGCACGGTGACCTGGCCCGCCATCCGCCCCGTCGCCCTCGCCATCACGGCGCTCAACCTGATCTGGAACTTCAACTCCTTCGCCCTGGTCTATGTGCTGACCAACGGCGGCCCCGGCGGACGCACCCGGCTGCCCATGCTCTTCGCCTACGAAGAGGCTTTCCGCTACGGACAGTTCGGCTACGCGGCGGCGATGGGCTGCGTCATGGTCGCCGCGGTCTCGATCGCGCTGGCCGTCTTCCTCGCCGGCCGGCTCCGGGGAGGTGACCGGGCATGAGGACCTCCACCGGCGCCCGCGTCGGCCAGTACGCCGCGCTGCTCGCGTATCTCGTCTTCCTCGCCTTTCCGTTCCTCTGGCTGGTCTCGACGGCGTTCAAGCCGCCGACGGAGCTGGCCGGTCTGCACCCGACCTGGATCCCCGAGGACCCCACCCTCGCCAACTTCCGTCAGGCCTTCGACGAACAGCCACTGCTGCGGGCCGCCCTCAACTCCCTGCTCGCCGCGCTCGCGGCGGCCGTCGTCGCCGTCGTCGTCGCCACCCCGATGGCGTATGTGATGGCCCGTCACCGCACCGCCCTTGCCCGGGCCGCCACCGGCTGGGTGGTGGTCAGCCAGGCGTTCCCGTTCGTGCTGCTGATCATCCCGCTCTTCCTGGTGCTGAAGAACCTGCGGCTGATCGACTCCGTGCCCGGTCTGGTGCTGGTCTACGTGGTCTGGGCACTGCCCTTCGCCCTGTGGATGCTCACCGGATACGTCCGTGCCGTGCCGGCCGAGCTGGAGGAGGCGGCGGCCGTCGACGGGGCCGGGCGGCTGCGGATCCTGGTGTCGGTCACCGCCCCGCTCCTCACGCCGGGGATCGTCGCGACCGCGCTGTTCGCCTTCGTCACCGCGTGGAACGAGTTCTTCTTCGCCCTCGTCCTGCTCAAGACCCCGGAGAAACAGACCCTGCCGGTCGTCCTCACCCACTTCATCGGCGCCGAGGGAGTCGCCGACCTCGGCCCGCTGGCGGCTGCCGCGTTCCTCGCGACGCTGCCCTCCCTGGTCGTCTTCGCGATCATCCAGCGGCGGATCACGGGCGGCATGCTCGCCGGGGCGGTGAAGAGCTGATGCGGACCAGAATCCTCGTGACGGTACTCGCCGTCGCCCTGCTCCTGGCGGGCTGCTCCTCCGGCGGCACCCGCGACGACGGCCGGATCACCCTGCGCTTCCAGTCCCTGGCCTGGCAGCAGGAGTCGGTCGAGGCCAACAGGGAACTGGTCGAGGAGTGGAACGCGGCCCACCCGGACGTCCGGGTGGAGTACGTCCAGGGCAGCTGGGACAGCGTCCACGACCAGCTCCTCACCTCCTTCGAGGGCGGCGAGGCACCCGACATCATCCACGACGCCTCCGACGACCTCGCCGACTTCGCCTACGGCGGTTACCTGGCCGACCTGACGGACCTGCTGCCCGAGCGGCTGAAGTCCGAAATCCCGCCCCGCAGTTGGGAGACCGTCACCTTCGGCGACGGCGTCTACGGCGTCCCCTTCCTCCAGGAACCGCGCGTGCTCATCGCCAACGCCACCTGGCTGGAGAAGTCCGGCGTCCGTGTCCCGACCCCCGAACACCCCTGGAGCTGGGCCGAGTTCCGTCGCATCACGAAGCGGCTCGGCGGCGACGGGAAGTACGGCGTGGCCTGGCCGCTCAAGGAGCCCGTGTCCGCCACGCTCAACCTCTCCCTCTCCGCCGGCGGACGGCTGTTCCACCGGGGCGGCGACGGCAAGGTGACCGTGCGGTTCGAGGAGGGCGACGAGGTCGTCCCGCGCACCGTCCACGAGCAGGTGAACACCGACCGCAGCGCCTCGCCCACCACGCTCGGCAGCGGCGGCTCCGACACCCTGCCCGGCTTCTTCGCCGGCACGTACGCGATGGTGCCGCTCGGGTTCTCCTACCGCCAGCAGATCGTCCAGCAGGCGCCGAAGGGCTTCGAGTGGCGGGTGCTGCCCGCCCCGGCCGGTGCCGGCGGGCTCACCCAGGGCGTCAGCCCGCAGACGCTCTCCGTGGCCGAGGACTGCCCGCACAAGAAGGAGGCCGCGGCCTTCCTCGACTTCCTGCTCCAGCCGCGGAACATGGTCCGCCTCGCCCTCGGTGACTGGATGCTCCCCACCGGCCGCCAGGCCCTCGCCGACCCCGCCCTGCACACCGCCGAACACGGCTGGGCCACCGGCACCGCACTGGCGGCCCGGCTGCGCCCGGCGCCCGCACAGACCGTACGGGGCTACCCGGAGTGGAAGGACAAGGTCGCCACCCCGGCGCTCCAGGAGTACTACAGCGGCGCGATCGGCCTCGACGAACTGCGCGAACGGCTGGAGGAGGACGGCAACCTGGTCCTGGCCCGCTACCAGCGCTGAGCGCGGCCGTCCGGACAACCGCTGCGCGCCGCCGGCGTCGGGATCCCGGTCGGTGTCGTCCCCAAGGCTCTCGCGGAAGCCGGGGACGGGTAGGCCGAGCGGCCGCGGCCGCGGGCCCCGGCCGGCCGACGTCGTCGGCCGAGTCCGGTGGAACAAGCTCGGCGTATTGCCGTCGGCGCGGGGCGGGACACGGTGTTCCTTCCCGGGAAACACTTGCCCGAGGCGGGAGTTCAATCCGCGAACGCGGCCACGTACGACGCCACGCACGGCTTCGGGGTGGCCAGTGAGGTGACCACGTGGCCGTCGACGGTCACCGGCGGGTCGAGCGGCATCCGGAGCAACCGCTCGGAGCGGGACCCGTCGAGCTGTTCGGCCGGCATCAGCGTCCAGCCCTCGGTGTCCCGGCCCACTTCGAACAGCACGCTGAGCATGTCCCCGGCAGGCGGCCGCAGCGGGGCCACGGGCAGGGCGGCGAGGATCGCGTCATGCATCGGCGGGTCACTGTCGCGGGCGGGGAGCCGCAGACCGTACGGATCGAGGTCGTGCAGGCCGACCGAGGGCCTGCGGGCGGCGGGGTGTTCACGCGCGAGCACTGCGTGCAGCGGCTCGGACCAGGCGCGCACCACCCTCACCGCCGCGGAGGTGAGCGTGCCCCGCACCAGCGCCAGGTCCAGTTCGCCGTTTCGGACGGCGTCGAGCCGCGCGGTCACCGGCAGGTCGACCAGTTTCGGCTCGGCGGGGCGTTCGCCGTCGCCCAGACGGCTCACCGCCCGGTCGAGCCGTCCGGTGACGCAGGACGCCACCCCGATCCGCAGGACGGCCGCCGGTTCTCCGGCGACCACCCGCACCCGGGCCGCCGCGGCGAGGGTCTCGCGGGCCGCGGCGAGCACTCGTCCGCCGGCCGGGGTGAGCCGTACCCGGCGTGAGGTGCGGTCGAGCAGGCGCACGCCGAGCTCCCGTTCGAGCCGGGCGATCTGCTGGCTCACCGCCGGCTGCACGATGCCCAGCCGTCGCGCCGCGCGCCCGAAGTGCAGCTCCTCGGCGACGGTCACGAAGTACTGCAGCGCTCTCAGTTCCATCTGCCCGATCTATCACGCGAGGTGATCGCTGCCGAGCGTTTCTGGTCATTGTTCGCGCAGGTGACTCCGGCTGTGATGGGTACGAGCCCGCCGGAGCGGTCCTACCCGCTGGATGCCGCGACGCGGGGAAACACGAACGGAGAACAGAGTGAGTACGACAACCCTCGGCGTCATCGGCACCGGCATGGTCGGCCTCGGGACCGCCCGCCGCGCCGTCGACGCCGGCCTGAACGTCGTCCTGAGCAACTCACGCGGCCCCGGGACGCTGGCCGGCCTCGTCGCGGAGCTCGGCGAGCGGGCCCGCGCGGCCACCCCGGCCGAAGCGGCGAACGCCGGTGATCTGGTCATCGCGGCCGTGCCGCTGGCCGCCCACGAGCAGCTGCCCCGGGCGGAGCTCGCCGGCAAGACCGTGATCGACCCGATGAACTACGCGCCGCATTCCGACTTCGAGATGCCGGAACTCGACAGCAACGAGCTGACCTCCAGCGAACTGGTACAGCGCCACCTCGCGGACGCCCGGGTGGTGAAGGCACTGCACAACATCGGCCCCAAGCAGCTGATGGAGCTGTTCCGCCCGGCCGGAGCCCCCGACCGCACCGCGCTGCCGCTTTCCGGCGACGACCCGGACGCCAAGAAGGAGGTGGCCGACCTGCTGGACGTCCTCGGCTTCGACGCGGTGGACCTCGGCGCACTGGCCGACAGCTGGCGCAGCGAACCCAACACCCCGTTGTACGCCCTCCCGTACGTGGGACAGCCGCCGTCCGGCCTCACCGTCAGGGAATTCGTGGCCTGGGTCCAGCAGGCGTCCGGTGTGCCCGTACCCGCCGCCCGGGTCGAGGAGCTCGCCGCCGCCGCGGTGCGGGGGCCCGCGGGTTTCCGGATGTAGGAGGGGGCGATCCGCCCCGAGGGTACGGCCGAGCGTCCGCTCACCGTCACCGCGCCTGACGTCCGGGCGCTGCGGCACGGGGAACCCCGGGACCTCGCCCCGGGGACCTTGCGGGCCCCGGCCTCGGCGGGGCGGGCGGTGAGGGACACCGCGCCGCGGATGACGCCCCGGCCGGTGGGCCGGCGGGCGGTCTTCGAGCGGCGCACGGTCCTGGCCGACCGCGGCCGCCGGGTGGGGCTGCGGTCGGTCGCCCGGCGCCGGCGAGGTGGCCGCGGCTGCACGTGGAGCCGACGACAGGAGATCAAAGAGGTTGCACGAGACGTATCGTCTCGTCTACTGTCGGCGCATGACCGGTCCCGCACACATCGCCATGTTCTCCATCGCCGCCCACGGGCACGTGAACCCCAGCCTCGAGGTGATCCGCGAGCTCGTGGCGCGCGGCCACCGGGTCACGTACGCGATCCCGCCGCTGTTCGCCGAGAAGGTCGCCGAGACGGGCGCCGAACTCAAGCTGTGGAACAGCACGCTGCCCGGCCCCGACGACGACCCGGAGGCCTGGGGCACCACACTGCTCGACAACATGGAGCCGTTCCTCGATGACGCCGTCCAGGCACTCCCGCAGCTCATCGAGGCCCACGAGGGCGACACCCCCGACCTCGTCCTGCACGACATCACCTCCTACCCGGCCCGTGTGCTCGCCCACCGCTGGGGCGTGCCCGCCGTCTCCCTCTCGCCGAACCTCGTCGCCTGGGACGGGTACGAGCAGGAGGTCGCCGAGCCGATGTGGGAGGAGCCGAAGAAGACCGAGCGGGGGCAGGCGTACTACGCCCGCTTCCACGCCTGGCTGGAGGAGAACGGGATCACCATGCATCCCGACGACTTCGTGGGCCGCCCCGACCGCTCCATCGTGCTGATCCCCAAGGCCCTCCAGCCCCACGCCGACCGGGTCGACGAGCGGGTGCACTCCTTCGTCGGGGCCTGCCAGGGCGACCGGAGTACCGAGGGCGACTGGCAGCGGCCCGCCGGGGCCGAGAAGGTCGTGCTGGTGTCGCTCGGGTCGTCCTTCACCAAGCAGCCGGCCTTCTACCGGGAGTGCGTCGAGGCGTTCGCCCACCTGCCCGGCTGGCACCTGGTGCTCCAGGTCGGCAGGCACGTCGGCCCCGCCGAGCTGGGGGGCGTACCGGAGAACGTCGAGGTGCGGTCCTGGGTGCCGCAGCTCGCGATCCTCAGGCAGGCCGACCTGTTCGTCACCCATGCCGGGGCCGGCGGCAGCCAGGAGGGGCTGGCCACGGCCACGCCGATGATCGCCGTACCGCAGGCCGTGGACCAGTTCGGCAACGCGGACATGCTCCAGGGGCTCGGGGTGGCCCGGCACGTTCCGGCCGACGAGGCGAGGGCCGAGGTGCTGAGGGCGGCGGCCCTCGCCCTGGTCGACGACCCGGAGGTCGCCCGGCGGCTGAAGGGCGTCCAGGCCGAGATGGCGGAGGAGGGCGGCACTCGCCGGGCGGCCGACCTGATCGAGGCGGAGCTGCCCACACGCTGACGCGACTGCGGGCAGTCGTGCCGCTGGGGCGGCACGGGTGGGCGCAGCGGCACCCCGCCGGCGCCGGGCAGCGTGACCTCCGCCCCTGTCTGCAAAGAGGGCCCGGCGGAGAACCGCCGGGCCCGTCTCGCAGCGCGCCTACCGGATCACACCGGCACCCGCTCGCCCTCGTCGTCCCGCGACGCCGGCGGCGCCACCGCCTCCGGCGACTCGTCGTGGGTCAGGTCGGGCATCCGGTGCAGCCACTTCGGCAGGTACCAGTTGCGCTCGCCGAGCAGCGCCATCACCGCGGGCAGCAGCACTCCCCGGATGATCGTCGCGTCGATGAGCACCGCCGCCGCGAGGCCGACGCCCATCTGCTTCATGGACTGCATGGACAGCGTTCCGAAGATCCCGAACACGGCGACCATGATGATCGCGGCACTGGTGACCACACCGGCCGTGGTGACCACACCGTGCTGGACCGCGTCCCGCGTCGTACGGCCCCGCAGCCGGGCCTCGCGGATCCGGGAGACCACGAACACGTGGTAGTCCGTCGACAGGCCGAACAGGATCACGAAGAGGAACAGCGGCAGCCACGTGATGATCGCGCCGACGCCCTCCGCGCCCACCAGGGACGCGCCCCAGCCGTGCTGGAAGACCGCCACGAGGATGCCGTACGCGGCGCCCACCGACAGCAGGTTCAGCACGATCGAGGTGATCGCGACCGTCAGCGAGCGGAACGACAGCAGCATCACCAGGAAGGCGAAGACCACCACGAAGGCGAAGACCGGGACCACGGAGCCGACCAGCTGGTCGTTGAAGTCCTTGTTCCCGGCGACCTGCCCGGTGATCGGCGCCTCGACGCCGTCGACCTCACCGAGCGTGGCGGGCCGTACCTCGTCGCGCAGCATGTCCAGGCTCTCGCCCGCCTTGTCCTGGTCGGAGCCGCCCACCAGCGGGACGTAGACGAACGCGACGTTCTGCTGGTCGTGCAGCTTGATCTCGACCGGGCCGCGCGAGGCCCCCGAACTGATCGCCCGCTCACGGAACTCGGCGAGCGCGGACCGCACCTCGGGCGCGTTGATGTCGTCCGCCCTGACGACCACCTCGGCCGGCTCGGAGCCGCCGGGGAAGGCGTCGTTGACCCGGTTGTACGTCTGCACGATCGGCAGCGAGTCGCCGAACTCCTGGTCCAGCGTGAGGTTCTGCGTCTTCATCCCGACCGCCGGAGCGGCCACCGCCAGCAGCGCACCGGTCGCCACCACGACCGACAGCACCGGCTTGGCGAGCACCCGCTTCAGTACGGCCGACCAGAACCGGCTGTCACCACTGCCGCCGGTGCGCCGCCGGCGCAGGAACGGCAGACGGCCCTTCTCGACCCGCTCGCCCAGCAGCGAGAGGAGCGCGGGCAGGACGGTGACGGAACCGACCATGGCGACCGCCACGACCATCAGCGAGGCCAGGCCCATCGCCTCGAACTCGGCGAGCCCGGTGAACAGCATGCCCGCCATGGCCACACACACCGTGACACCGGAGACGACGATCGCGCGGCCGCTGGTCGCGGCGGCGATCCGCAGCGCGGCCTGGGCGTCCCGGCCGGCCGCCCGCTCCTCACGCTCGCGGCGCAGGTAGAACAGGCAGTAGTCGACGCCGACGGCCAGGCCGACCAGCAGCATCACCGAGTTCGCGGTCTCGCTCATCGGCTGCAGATGGCTGACCAGGCCCATCAGACCCATGGTCGCCATGATCGCGGTGATCGCCAGCGCCACCGGCAGCAGCGCCGCCACCAGCGCGCCGAACGCGATCAGCAGGATGCCGAGGGCCACCGGCACCGCGGAGTACTCGGCCTTCTTGAAGTCGTCGCCGAACGCGTCGTCGAACGTCTTCATCATGCTGGCGCCGCCGATCTCCTCGATCCGCAGCGACTCGTGGTCCTTCTGGACGTCCTCCACGGCGTTCAGCACCGGCTCGATCCGCTCACCGGCGGTGTCCGAGTCGCCGCGCACGTCGAACTGGACCAGCGCGCTGCGCCCGTCCTGCGAGATGGTGTCGCTCTCGTACGGCGAGGTGACGTCCGTGACCTCGCCGGTCTTCTCCACCGCCGTGACGACCGCGGTGACCGCCGACCTGAACTCGGCGTCCGTGGCCTTCGGACCGCCGTCCCCGGCCTGGATCAGCACGGTCTCACCGGCCGGCTCCTCGATGCCGGCGTCCTCGATGATGCGGGCGGCGGTACTGGTCTCTCCCTTGAGCTGATCGCTGTCGCCGACGTCGACCCGGCCCGCGGCCGAACCGAGACCCATCGCCAGCACGACGAACAGCACCCAGATGCCGACGGCCGCCCAGCGGTGCCGGGCGCTCCAGCCGCCGGCCCGTGCGGCGAGGCCCCGCACCCGTGATTGTCCGTTCCCCATGACGGGCTCGCTCCCTCGTGTTCGGCAGCGACCCCCTGCCGCCACCTGACCCTTTCGAAGGTAGGGGCCGGATAAGCCCGTCTCGTCGTGCTGTCCGGCGAAGCCGGGAAGCCCCGGGTCATCCGATCGGCGCCCGCCTCCTCCCCACTGGGGAGGACAGCGGCCCCCTACACGTACCCGGGCGTGTCGGGGCCGCTGATCAGGGTCCCGGTACGCCACCGCCGTCGGGCACACCCCCACGGGGTACGACGGCCGTCCTAGGGTGTGCGCATGGCGACGACGAGATACGCGGCACTGCTGCGCGGGATCAATGTGGGCGGCAGCAGGAAAGTCCCGATGGCCGACCTGCGCGCCCTCGTGGAGGGCCTCGGTCACGACGGGGTGCGCACCCACCTGCAGAGCGGCCAGGTGGTGTTCACCGCCGCGCACGGCGACGAGGAGTCACTGGCCGCAGAGCTGTCGGCGGCGGTCGAGCGGCACTTCGGCTTCGCCGTGGACGTGATCGTGCGCGACCACGCCTATCTGAAGGGGATCGTCGACGCCTGCCCGTTCCCGGCCGGCGAACTGGAGCCCAAGCAGCTCCACGTCACGTACTTCTCCGCACCCGTCACCCCCGAGCGCTTCGCCGGGATGGACCGAGAGGCGTATCTGCCCGAGGAGTTCCGCCTCGGCGACCGCGCCCTCTACCTGTACGCCCCGAACGGCCTGGGCCGCTCGAAACTCGCCGAGCACCTGGCCAGACCCCGTATCAACAAGGGCGTCGTCGCCACCGGCCGCAACTGGAACACGGTGCGCAAACTGGTGGAGCTCACCGAGGGCTGAGCTCAGGCGCCGACCGCCGCGAGCAGCGGCACCCGCGCCTCGTCGTACCGCTCCAGCAGCACCCGCGCCACCTCAGGCGCCGGGCCCAGCACGTCCGCGAGGACGTCCGCCCCGGCCGCGCCCCGGGCGATCCGGTCCGGGAGGAAGCCGGGGGCCAGGACGTACGGCGCGACGGCGACGCGTGCGCAGCCGAGGGCCCGCAGGTCCCGTACCGCCTGCTCGGTGCGGGGCAGGGACGCGGAGGCGAACGCAGGCCGCACGGCGCACCAACCGGTGTGCCGCCACTCCCGCGCGATTGCTGCGATCACTGCGATCGCCTCCGGGTCGGAGGACCCCGCCGAGGCCAGGACGACCCCGGTCGAGGACTTGTCGGCGGGCGTCAGGCCCGCCTCGTACAGCCGGCGCTCCAGTGCCGCCAGCAGCAGCGGGGACGGGCCCAGCACCTCGGCCTGGCGGATCCGCAGCCGCGGCGGGGCCTCGGCCAGCACCGCCGGGATGTCCGCCTTGGCGTGGAAGGCGCGGGTCAGCAGCAGCGGGAGGGCGACCACATCGCGCACGCCCTCCGCGTCCAGGGACTCCAGCACCCCCTTGACGGCAGGGATGTTGAAGTCCAGGAACCCGGTCTCCACCCGCAGCCCCGGCCGCAGCGACCGCACCCGCCGCACCAGTTCGTGCACGGTCGCGGCGTGCCGCGGATCGCGGCTGCCGTGGGCGACGACGAGAAGTACCGGACGGCGCATGGTGTCCCTCAGCCCTTCACCAGCAGACCGCGGCTGCGCAGCACCCACCGCTCCAGCGGACTGAAGATCAGCAGGTCGATGGCGATGCCGACGGTCAGGATCAGCAGGATGGCCTCGAAGACCATGGCCATGTCGCTGGCGTTGCGGCCGTTCTCCAGGAGCTGGCCGAGGCCCACGCCGAGGTCCGGGAACGACGCGATGATCTCCGCGGCCATCAGTGAACGCCAGGAGAACGCCCAGCCCTGCTTCAGTCCCGCCACATAGCCCGGCAGCGCGGCCGGCAGCACGATGTGCCAGGTGCCCTTCAGCCCCGTCGCGCCCAGCGTGCGCCCGGCGCGCAGGAACAGCGGGGGCACCTGGTCGACGCCGGAGACCAGGCCGTTGGCGATCGAGGGGACCGCGCCGAGCAGGATGACGGCGTACATCATCTGGTTGTTCAGACCCAGCCAGATCACCGCCGGCGGCACCCACGCCACCGACGGCAGCGACTGCAGACCGGACAGGATCGGCCCGATCGCGGCGCGCACGAACTTCACCCGCGCCACCAGCAGTCCCAGCGGGGTGCCGATCAGCAGCGCGAAGAAGAAGCCGAGCAGACCGCGCGAGACACTGGTCCAGATGTAGCCGAGGAGCTCGCCCTGGAGCCACGCCTCACGGAGGACGTCCCACACCGCGCCCGGCGAGGGCAGCTTGGTCGGATCGTCGACGATCTCGAAGGAGACCAGGGCCTGCCACACCGCCAGCACCAGCGCGACGGCGATGACCGGAGGCAGGATCTTCTCCACGAAGGTCTGCCGCAGCGGCTTGCGTCCGGTCTGCACCGTCTCCAGTGCGTCGAGCCCCGCCTCCAGACCGGCGAGGTCGCCCCCGTCCTTGTCCTTCGCGGTCGTCTCAGTGCTGGCCATGACGGCGGATCTCCCCACGGAGTTCTTCGGTGATCTCGACGGACAGTTCCGCCACGGCGGTGTCCTCGATACGGCGCGGATGCGGAATGCCCACCGTCCACTCGCGGGCGATCCGGCCCGGACGGGACGACAGCAGCACCACCCGCTGCGCGAGCCGGACGGCCTCGCGCACGTTGTGCGTGACGAACAGCACGGACAGCCGGGTCTCGCGCCAGATGCGGGTCAGCTCGTCGTGCAGCACGTCCCGGGTGATGGCGTCCAGCGCCGCGAACGGCTCGTCCATCAGCAGCAGCCGGCTGTCCTGGGCGATCGCCCGGGCCAGCGCCACGCGCTGCCGCATACCGCCGGACAGCTCGTGCACCCGCTTGCCGTACGCGCCCTTCAGCCGGACGAGCTCCAGCAGTTCCTCGGCCCGCTCGCGGCGCTCGTTCTTCTGAACTCCCCGCAGTTTCAGGGCGAGTTCGATGTTCTTGCCCGCGGTCAGCCACGGGAAGAGGGCGTGTTCCTGGAACATCAGGGCCGGCCGCCCGTCCGTGCTGATCGTGCCGGCCGTGGGGCGGTCGAGCCCCGCGACCAGGTTGAGCAGCGTGGACTTGCCGCAGCCCGAGGCACCCAGGAGGGTGACGAACTCACCGGGCGCGACATCGAGGGTGATGTCGTCCAGCACGAGCTGCTGTCCGGCGGGGCCCGCGAACGACTTCGAAACATGCTCGATCCGGGCGGCGTGCGTGGCCGCCCCGGTGCCGTCGGCGGCCTTGGCGAGGGTCGTGGCCATGGTCGTCACCTCCTGGGAACTCTTCGTGATCCGGGCTTACTTGGCGCCGAGTCCGGCGTCGTCGACGACGGGGTCACCGGCGGCCTTCAGGACCTTGTTGAGCGGCGTGAGGTCGTAGATGCCGTCCAGGTCGGGCTGCTCCAGCAGACCCGCCTTGACGGCGTGCTCCGCCTGGGCGTCGAGCGTGGCGGCCAGCGGGTCGTCGGTGAACCGGATCGACTCCCAAGCCGGGTCGAGCACCTCGGCGGGCAGCGCCTTGCCGGAGTCGGCCGCCAGCTGCTCGTTGGCGGCGGTCTTCGCCTCGTCCGGGTTGGCGTTGATCCACCGGTTGGTCTCGACGGACGCCTTCAGCACGGCCTCGACGGCCTTCGGGTGCTCCTTCAGGAACTCCTGGCGCACGATGATGTTCGTGATCACGAACTTCTCGTCCGGCCACAGGGACGCCTCGTCCAGCAGCACCTTGCCGCCCTCCGCGACCAGCTTCGACGCGGTCGGCTCCGGCACCCAGGCACCGTCGATCGACCCGGCCCTGAACGCGTCCGGGGTGACCTTGTTGTCGCTGCGGACGACCGTGACGTCGCCCTTGCCGCTCTGGGCGTCGACCTTCCAGCCCTGCTCGGCCACCCAGTTGAGGAACGCGATGTCCTGGGTGTTGCCCAGCTGCGGTGTCGCGATCCGCTTGCCCCTGACGTCCTTCAGCGACTTCACCTTGTCCGGGTTCACCACGAGCCGCACCCCGCCGGACGCCGAACCGCCGATGATCCGCAGGTTCTTGCCGCCCGACTTGGTGTAGCCGTTGATGGCGGGGGACGGGCCGATGAAGCCGATGTCGATGGAACCGGAGTTGAGCGCCTCGATCTCCGACGGCCCCGCGTTGAAGATCGCGTACGTGGCCTTGGTGGCGCCGAGTTCCTTCTGGAACAGACCCTTCTTGTTCCCCACCAGCGCGGTGCCGTGGGTGAGGTTGCCGAAGTAGCCGATCCTGACGGAGTCGAGACCGTCGGTCTTCTTCGCCCCGGCGGTGACCTTCGCGGTGTCGTCGTCCTTGGCCTCGGATCCGTAGCCGCAGGCGGCCAGGGTGAGCAGCGGAAGCGCGGCTATCACCGCGAGGGTACGGCGCAGGGCTGTTGTGGCAGGCACGGGAGGTGTTCCTCTCGCAAGGCCCGGCGGTCACGGTCCTGGTCTCAGGCCGTGGCCGGGAAGTCGGCGGGTTTTCGTCTACGGCGGTGGGGGGTGAGGGCGCGCGAGCGGTGCGCGTACGTCATCGCACACATCGGGCCACCCCGCCCTGCCCGCTGCCGAGCGCACCGCTGCCGACGCGGCCGCCCTCCTTCGCGAACCCGGAGTAGAAATCGGTGGAGTTCATGCTCAGAAGTCCCACCCGTCGTCGTCGGCCTCGTCCTTGACGGGCTCCGGTGCGGCGAAGGACTCGCCGACCATGCCCGCGGTGAGCGTGGTGCCGTCGCCGGGGTCGATGAGGATGAACGAGCCGGTGCGCCGCGAGTCCGCGTAGGAGTCGGCGGGCAGCGGTTCGGCGGTGCGGATCTTCACCCGGCCGATGTCGTTGGCGGTGAGCTGCCCGGGGTGCGGGTGCAGCGACAGGTCGTCCAGCGTCAGCCGGGACGGGATGTCCTTCACGATCGCCTTGACGGTGCGGGTGCCGTGCTTGAGCAGCACCCGGTGGCCGACGGTCAGCGGCTGGTCGGCGACGTGGCACACGGTGGCCTCGACGTCCTGCGAGACGGCCGGCGCGTCCTTGCTGGGGACGATCAGGTCACCGCGGGAGATGTCGATGTCGTCGGCCAGCAGCAGCGTCACCGACTGCGGCGTCCAGGCGATGTCGACCGGCTCGCCCAGCAGGTCGATCCCCGTGACCGTCGTCGTCCGTCCGGACGGCAGCACGGTCACCGCGTCGCCCACCCGGAAGGTGCCCGCGGCGATCTGCCCCGCGTAGCCCCGGTAGTCGGGGTGCTCGGCGCTCTGCGGCCGGATCACGTACTGCACGGGCAGCCGCGCGTGGCAGTGCGCCAGGTCGTGGCTGACCGGGACGGTCTCCAGGTGCTCCAGCACGGTGGGGCCGCCGTACCAGTCCATGTGCGCGGACGGCTCCACCACGTTGTCGCCGACCAGCGCCGAGATCGGGATCGCGGTGACCTCGGGAACGCCCAGCTCGGTCGCGTACGCCGTGAACTCCTCGGCGATCCCCGCGAACACGGACTCCTGGTAGTCGACCAGGTCCATCTTGTTGACGGCGAGGACGACGTGCGGGACGCGCAGCAGGGCGGCGATGGCGGCGTGCCGGCGGGTCTGCTCGACGACACCGTTGCGGGCGTCGACCAGGACCACGGTCAGCTCGGCCGTGGAGGCGCCGGTGACCATGTTCCGCGTGTACTGCACGTGGCCCGGGGTGTCGGCGAGGATGAACCGGCGCCGGGGCGTGGCGAAGTAGCGGTAGGCCACGTCGATGGTGATGCCCTGCTCCCGCTCGGCCCGCAGACCGTCGGTGAGCAGCGCCAGGTCGGGCGCCTCCTGACCCCGGCTCGCCGACACCCGCTCCACGGCCTCCAGTTGGTCGGTGAGGACCGACTTGGAGTCGTGCAGCAACCGGCCCACCAGCGTGGACTTGCCGTCGTCGACGGAACCGGCGGTGGCGAACCGCAGCAGCGTGGTGGCCGCGAGCTCCTCGGTCGTGATGGTGCTCATCTCTAGAAGTACCCCTCGCGCTTGCGGTCTTCCATCGCGGCCTCGGAGAGCTTGTCGTCGGCGCGGGTGGCGCCGCGCTCGGTGAGCCGGGAGGCGGCGATCTCGGTGATCACCTTCTCGATGGTGTCGGCGTCGGAGTCCACCGCGCCGGTGCAGGACATGTCGCCCACGGTCCGGTAGCGCACCAGCCGCTTCTCGACGCTCTCGCCGTCCTTCGGGCCGCCCCACTCACCGGCGGTCAGCCACATGCCGGAGCGGCTGAACACCTCGCGCTCGTGCGCGTAGTAGATCTCGGGCAGTTCGATGCCTTCGCGGGCGATGTACTGCCACACGTCCAGCTCGGTCCAGTTGGACAGCGGGAACACCCGGACGTGCTCACCGGGGGCGTGCCGGCCGTTGTACAGGTTCCACAGCTCGGGGCGCTGGCGGCGCGGGTCCCACTGGGAGAACTCGTCGCGCAGCGAGAACACCCGCTCCTTCGCGCGGGCCTTCTCCTCGTCGCGGCGCCCGCCGCCGAAGACGGCGTCGAACTTCTCGCTCTGGATCCTCTCGGTGAGCGGCACCGTCTGCAGCGGGTTGCGGGTGCCGTCCGGGCGCTCCTTGAGCACCCCGCGGTCGATGTAGTCCTGCACGGAGGCGACGTGCAGCCGCAGCCCGTGCTTTGCGACCGTGCGGTCGCGGTAGTCGAGGACCTCGGGGAAGTTGTGCCCGGTGTCGACGTGCAGCAGGGAGAACGGCACCGGCGCCGGGGTGAACGCCTTCAGCGCCAGGTGCAGCATGAGGATGGAGTCCTTGCCGCCGGAGAACAGGATCACCGGCTTCTCGAACTCGCCCGCCACCTCGCGGAAGATGTGCACCGCCTCGGACTCGAGGGCGTCCAGGTGGGAAAGGGCGTACGGGTTGTCCGTGCCCTCCTCGACGGTGGCGACGGTCGTCATGCCAGTCCCCTTTCGCTGAGCGCGGCGTACACCGACGCCGCGGACTCCTGCACGGTCTGGTTCTGCGACTCGATCCGCAGATCGGGCGTCTCGGGCTCCTCGTACGGGTCGTCCACGCCGGTCAGCCCGATGAGTTCGCCCGCGGCCTGCTTGGCGTACAGGCCCTTCACATCGCGTACGGAGCACACCTCGACCGGGGTCGCCACATGCACCTCGACGTAGGGCGTGCCGTTCGCCCCGTGCCGCTTGCGTACCGCGTCCCGGCTGTCCGCGTACGGCGCGATGACCGGGACGAGCGCGATGACGCCGTTGCGGGCGAGCAGTTCGGCGACGAAGCCGATGCGCTGCACGTTGGTGTGCCGGTCCTCGCGGGTGAAGCCGAGGCCCGCGGAGAGGAACTCGCGGATCTCGTCGCCGTCGAGCACCTCGACCCGGCGGCCCTCCTCGCGCAGCCGGCCGGCCAGTTCGTGGGCGATGGTGGTCTTGCCCGCACTCGGCAGACCCGTGAGCCAGACGGTGGCTCCGGTCGTCACGTGGTTCTCCCTGGATCTCGATGGTCCGGTGGTCGTCGTCATGTCAACCGTGCAGTCCGCACTCGGTCTTGGAGCGGCCCGCCCAGCGGCCGGCGCGGGCGTCCTCACCCTGAAGCACCCGGCGGGTGCAGGGCGCGCAGCCCACGGAGGCGTAACCGTCCGTCAGCAGCGGGTTCGTGAGGACGCCGTGCTCGTCGACGTACGCCTGCACATCTTCCTGTGACCACTTCGCGATGGGGGAGATCTTCACCTTCCGCCGCTTCTCGTCCCAGCCGACGACCGGGGTGTTCGCCCGGGTCGGGGACTCGTCGCGGCGCAGGCCGGTCGCCCAGGCCGCATAGCCCTTCAGGCCCTCCTCCAGCGGCTTGACCTTGCGCAGGGCGCAGCACAGATCGGGGTCGCGGTCGTGCAGCTTCGGGCCGTACTCGGCGTCCTGCTCGGCGACCGTCTGCCGCGGGGTCAGCGTGATGACGTTCACGTCCATCACGGCCTCCACCGCGTCGCGGGTGCCGATGGTCTCCGGGAAGTGGTAGCCGGTGTCGAGGAAGACCACGTCGACGCCGGGCAGCGCACGGGAGGCGAGGTGGGCGACCACCGCGTCCTCCATCGAGGAGGTCACGCAGAACCGCTTGCCGAAGGTCTCGGCGGCCCACCGCAGGATCTCCAGGGCGGAGGCGTCCTCCAGGTCCCGGCCCGCCCGCTCGGCCAGCGCCTTCAGGTCCTCGGCGGCGCGCTCTTCCTGAACAGCCGTCATGTCCGGTCCCCTCCCGTGTCGGATCGCTCGAGTCCCCGGGCGAGCAACCCGAGGAACTTCAGCTGAAAGGCCCGGTTGCACGCGCCGCACTCCCAGGCGCCGTGGCCCTGCTCGCCAGGGCGCAGGTCCTCGTCCCCGCAGTAGGGGCAGTGGAACGGCGCAGCACGCTCGCTCACGACAGGGCCTCCTCCGACGCGCGGCCGACCCAGGTGGCGAACCGCTCGCCGTCCTCGCGCTCCTCCTGGAAGCGGTTGAGGACCCGCTCGATGTAGTCGGGCAGTTCGTCCGCGGTGACCTTCAGACCGCGCACCTTGCGGCCGAAGCCGGCCTCCAGGCCGAGTGCGCCGCCGAGGTGCACCTGGTAGCCCTCGACCTGCTGGCCCTGCTCGTCGAGCATCAGCTGACCCTTGAGACCGATGTCCGCCACCTGGATACGGGCGCAGGCGTTCGGGCAGCCGTTGAGGTTGATGGTGATCGGCTCGTCGAAGTCCGGGATGCGGCGCTCGAGTTCGTCGATCAGCGAGGCGCCGCGCGCCTTGGTCTCGACGATGGCGAGCTTGCAGAACTCGATGCCGGTGCAGGCCATCGTGCCGCGCCGGAACGGGGAGGGCCTGGCGCTGAGGTCCAGTGCCTCCAGGGACTCGACGAGGGAGTCGACCCGGTCCTCCTCGACATCGAGGATGATCATCTTCTGTTCGACGGTGGTACGGACCCGGCCGGAGCCGTGCGCCTCCGCGAGGTCGGCGATCTTCGTGAGGGTGGTGCCGTCCACGCGGCCGACCCGCGGGGCGAAACCGACGTAGTGACGGCCGTCCTTCTGGCGGTGCACACCGATGTGGTCGCGCCACTGCTGCACCGGCTGCTCGGGCGCGGGACCGTCGATCAGCTTGCGCCCGCCCAGGTACTCGTCCTCCAGTACCTGGCGGAACTTCTCCGGGCCCCAGTCGGCGACCAGGAACTTCAGGCGGGCACGGTTGCGAAGCCGGCGGTAGCCGTAGTCGCGGAAGATCGACAGGACGCCCTCGTAGACGTCGGGGACGTCCTCCTCCGGCACCCAGGTGCCCAACCGCACACCCAGCTTGGGGTTGGTGGACAGCCCGCCGCCGACCCACAGGTCGAAGCCCGGCCCGTGCTCGGGGTGGCGGACGCCGACGAACGCGACGTCGTTGATCTCGTGCACCACGTCGAGGACGGGCGAGCCGGAGATGGCCGTCTTGAACTTCCGGGGCAGGTTCGAATACGCCTTGTTGCCCAGGACGCGGCGCTTGATCTCCTCCAGCGCCGGGGTGCCGTCGATGATCTCGTCCTCGGCGATGCCGGCGACGGGGGAGGCGATCATCACGCGGGGGGTGTCGCCGCAGGCGGTGACCGTGGACAGGCCGACGGCCTCCAGCCGGTCCCAGATCTCGGGGACGTCCTCGACCCGGATCCAGTGGTACTGGACGTTCTGCCGGTCGGTGATGTCGGCGGTGCCGCGCGCGAACTCCTGCGAGATCTCGCCGATGACCCGCAGCTGCTGGGTGGTCAGCGCCCCGCCGTCGATGCGCACCCGCATCATGAAGTACTCGTCGTCCAGTTCCTCCGGCTCCAGGATCGCGGTCTTGCCGCCGTCGATCCCGGGCCTGCGCTGGGTGTACAGACCCCACCAGCGCATCCGGCCGCGCAGGTCGCCGGGGTCGATCGAGTCGAAACCGCGCTTGGAGTAGATCGTCTCAATGCGTGTCCGCACATTGAGACCGTCGTCATCCTTCTTCACCTGCTCGTTGCCGTTGAGCGGGGTGAAGTGACCCACGGCCCACTGTCCCTCTCCGCGGTGACGGCTCACCTTGCGGCGGGGAGTCGCGGCGGCAGGCTTCTGCGCGGCGGCAGGATTCTGCGGGGTGGCGGCCATGGTTGATACGTCCTTCGGGACAGGCGGGAATGCGGCTCTGACCTGCGCGTATGCGCGCACGAATGGGAGTGCGCGTCATTGCGCGGGGAGTGGGGCGAAGAAGGGGATGCCGGGCGGTGCCGAGTGTTCTCAGCGCGCCGGACAGATGGCGCTGGACATGCGGCCGAGGTCGACGTGCCGCCGACTCACCAAGGCGATTCCAGTTCCAGACATGGCGGAAGCGTGTCACGGCGTTCTGGACACAGTCCAGCTTCGTCCAAAATGCGGACACCCTTGTCTCGAAGTGAGAGACAAGGGTGTCCTTGGTCACAAGCGCCGCAGGCGGTCTTGTCCGTGCTGGTCAGGCGGGGTAGGCCCCGGCCCACGGGCCCGGAGCCGACGCCTCCGGTTCGTCCTCGACCTTGGTGTCGAACAGGGTGAAGCCGCGACGCCGGTAGTTGTCCATGGCGTGCTCACCGTCCTTGCTGCAGGTGTGCAGCCACACCCGCGTGGTCGGCTTCAGCTCCGGCCGGCGGTCCGCCAGGTCCCAGGCGCGGGCCGTGCCGTACGACAGCAGGTGCCCGCCGATGCGCCGCCCCCGGAAGGCGGGCAGCAGCCCGAAGTAGACGATCTCGACGACCCCGTCCCCCTGGGCCTCCAGCTCCACGTACCCGGCCGGCGTGCCCCGGTCGTAGGCGACCCACGTCTCCACCTCGGGCCGGTCCAGGTGCTCCAGCCACCGCGCGTACGTCCAGCCCAGCCGGTCGGTCCAGCGGATGTCCCCGCCGACCGAGGCGTACAGGAAACGGCTGAACTCGGGGGAGGGCACCTCGGAGCGGACGACCCGTACGTCCCCCTCGGGCACGGCGGCCGGAAGGAGATCGGTGGGCGCGGTCTGCTCCAGGGACCAGGTGGTCACGGAGATGGTCGTCATGCCCGAAAGGGAACCACCCGGCACGAGCTGCTGTCGAACGCCTGATCAAGGCGCGGACACCCGCTAGTCCAGGGAGCGGTCCACGGACGCCAGCGGCAGGGCGAACAGCATCCGGCCGGACTGGGACCACACGTCGCCGCTCTCCTCCCAGTACGACAGGGACACCGCCCGGCCGCTCCAGCAGCGGTGCGTCCCGTCCGCGCCGCACCGGACGGGGCGCGCCCCGTCCGTGTCCTGCCGCCACAGCGTGCCGCGCTCGTCCGGCGTCCCGGTCGTCCGGCCCAGATACCAGCCCGACCGGTACGACAGCACGCCGCGCACATCGGTCAGCTCCGTCTCGTACACCCCGGCCGGGTCCGTGTCGAGCAGTCCCGCACGCTCCGGCTCGGTACTGAACGCGTACCGCCACAGCCGGGTCGGCCCGTCCTCGTCCGCGGGCGTCGCCTCGTGCGTGACCAGGCTGTCGGGCGCGGTGCTGCGGTCCAGGGAGATGCCGCCCGGCCGGGGCGCGCCGGCCCCGTCGGTCCGGTAGGAGGCGACGGCCGGCAGCACGTACCGCGCCCCCGCCGCCGACCAGCCGCCGGGCACCCGCCCGACCGAGGTGCCGTCCACGGTGGCCCGCTGGACCCGTGCCAGGTCGTACACATACAGCGCGCCGGCGTCCGCCGGGCCCGCGGTGACCAGCAGTTTGTCCTGGTACCAGACCATGCCGGACACGGCGGAGCCGAGCCCGCGGTAGTCGCGGCCGCCGTCCACCGGAACGGTCAGCAGGGCCCAGGTGTAGCGGAGGTCGTCCGGGTCGCCGGCGTCCACGAAGGCGACGCGGGCCAGACCGTCCTCGGACGGCGTGCCGGTGCTGCGGCTCCACCCCGAGAGGATCACCCGGTGCCCGCCCCAGCGGCCGTCGTCGTCCGCGTCCCCGGAAGTGGTGACCGCGCCGGACCGCCAGCCGTCGGTGTCGGTGCCCGGCCAGCAGTACGCGTGGGTCGCGGCGGGTTCGACCGGCAGGGCCCGCCGGTCGTCGTCCGTACAGTCCTCCGCGTCGCCCAGGGAGCCGTCGGGATCGGCGAGCACGGCACCCACACCGACCGGCCGGCCCATCCCGTCGGAGAGCCGGTCCAGCGCGTCGCGCGGCACGTGGTGCTCGGTCAGCCGCAGCGGTGCGGTCTCGGCGGACGCGGTGAGCGGCTTCAGCGCCCCGGGGTCGTCGGCGTCGGTGGCCTGGGAGGCGCTGATCATGGCGGCGGCCGCGGTCAGCGCGAGGGCGGTCCCGGCCAGCGCCGCCCGCAGCGCCCTGCTCCGCCTGCGCCGGCGGTGTCTGCCGCGATGCTTCATGACGTCCTCCCGAGACGAGCCAACTGCGTCCGGTGGTCCGAGGGTTGACCGTGGAGCAGTTGGGGTGGCCCGTACCGGGATGCTACGGCAGCCGGCCGGCCCAGGAGCCGAAGACCCTGCAAATATGTGAAACAGCGACCTTCCGAGGGGCTCCGGGGCACGTCTGTGCGGCCCCGCGCGGTCTTGACGGGCGGCGAGTCAGTCCGCCCGCACCGGCCGCCGTCGACGGCTCAGGAACGGGGCCGCCGAGTGGGGGAACAGGTCGCGGGGGTCGTCCGGGAGGACGACCTCCACCTCGGCGGTCTCCGTGAAGCGGTAGGGGCGGTGGTCCAGGAGGGAACCCAGGTAGCGGCGCACGCGGGACATCTCCGCGCGTACCGTCACCGTGCGGGCCGGGTCGCCGAAGACGTTCCGGGCGAGGTCCGCGGCACTGCGCCCCGCACGGTGCACGGCCAGCAGGTACAGCAACTCGGCGTGCCGGGGGCTCAGTTCCCGGGTCCAGGAGCCCGACCCGTCGGACACCTCCACCGACCAGCGGCGCGGCCCCGCGAGGTCCAGCACGATCCGGGTCGCGGCACGTGCCACCGGTTCGTCCGCCGCCCGCACCAGCCAGCCCCCGGCCAGCGGCTCCAGCGAGCAGCGGCCCAGCGCCGGCAGCCACCGCATGCCCGCCGACACCGACTCGGGCAGCGTCAGCCGCTCCGTGTACGGCATCCCCGTCACCGCCGCCGTCCACCCCTGCCGGTCCACGACCAGCGCACGCCCGTCGATCCGTGCCAGTACCGGCGCCGCCACCGCGCGCAGCCGCTCCAGCGACCGCACATGCGTCTCCCGCAGCCGTGCCTCGGCGAGCTTCGCCACCGAGTCGACCCATGCCAGCGTGGCCGGATGCATCGTCTCCAGCGGCCCGCTCACATCCACCACACCGATCAGCCGCCCGTCGCGGGGATCGGTGATCGGCGCCCCGGCACACGTCCAGGCGGCGTGCGACCGTACGAAGTGCTCGGCGGCGAACACCTGCACGGGGCGCCGCGTCACCGCCGGCGTCCCCACCCCGTTGGTGCCGACGACCTCCTCGCGCCAGTCCGCGCCGATCTCGAAGCCCAGCCCGTCGGCCTTGCGCAGCACCGGCGCGCTGCCCTCCCGCCACAGCACCCGGCCCTCCTCGTCGGCCACCACCATGATGTGGCGGGCGACGTCCGCGACCGACAGCAGCCCCTCCCGCAGCACCGGCAGCACCTGCCGCAGCGTCGACGACTCCCGGCGCCGCTGCACCTCCTCACGGGACAGCAGCCCGTTGCGGAAGTCGTGGTCCGGGTCCACACCACTGCGCAGCATCCGCTCCCAGGACTGCCCGATCACCGGGCGGGGGGCCACGGGCGTACGCTGCCCGGAGAGCGCGGCGGAGCGGACCTCGTCGAGCACCCGCGCCGCACGCGCCGTGTCGACGGCGGCCAGCCGCGTCATGTCCATCGGCGAGAGCGCCACCGGTCCTCCCGGGAGAAAGACTGTCGGGACTCATACTGCCGTCTGCCCCCGGCAGCGAACGCTCACCGCGGCCACGGGAACAACACGTTGCAACCCCTTGCAACCCTGGTGAAGAGTCCCCGGCTGTCCGAAACTTGAGCGACGCCGTCCCGAGCGGCGTCCACGGCTCGTAAAGGGCCCGTGCGGCGGGGGTGGTGCCGTGTCGGCGCAGCACCACCCCCGCGTCATGCCTGCGGCAGCCGGGACGGTGTGCGCGGCACGGGGTGCGGCCCGATACGCGTCGGCGGCCGCCGGGTTGCGGGTGGCCGGTCGCGCCCACGCGGCGGAGCCGCACATGTCACGGCCCCGCGCCCCTCGGGCCGGTGTCCACGCCCTCGGCTTCAGGAGACCGGCCGGGCCCGGTCCACGATCGCTGCCAGATCCAAGGTGTGGGGCAGCGTGCCGAAGGCCGTGCCCGCGTCGCCTCCCAGCCTTGAGGCGCAGAACGCGTCCGCCACCTGCGGCGGCGCGTACCGCACCAGCAGCGACCCCTGGAGCACCAGTGCGAGGCGCTCCACCAGCCGCCGCGCCCGCCCCTCGACGCCCTCCAGATCCGCCAGTTCGGTCAGCAGGTCCTTGACCGCCGCGTCCAGCCGGTGATCCGCCCCGCGCGCCTGTCCCACCTCGCGCAGATACGAGTCCAGCGCCGCCGGCTCCCGGCGCAGCGCCCGCAGCACGTCCAGCGCCTGGATGTTCCCCGCGCCCTCCCAGATCGAGTTCAGCGGCGACTCCCGCACCAGCCGGGGCATCCCCGACTCCTCGACGTACCCGTTGCCGCCCAGGCACTCCGCCGCCTCCACCGCGAGCGGCGCGCACCGCTTGGTCACCCAGTACTTCGCCGCCGGCACCGCGATCCGCAGCAGCGCCCGCTCCTGCTCGCCGCCGTCGTCGTACGCCGCCGCCAGCCGCAGCGCCAGTGTGGTGGCCGCCTCCGACTCCAGCGCCAGATCGGCCAGCACGTTGCGCATCAACGGCTTGTCGGCGAGCTTCCCGCCGAACGCCTCCCGGTACGTGCAGTGGTGCACCGCCTGCGCCACGGCCTGCCGCATCAGCCCCGCCGAACCCAGCACACAGTCCAGCCGGGTCGCCGCCACCATCCCGATGACGGTGCGCACCCCGGCCCCCTCGTCCCCGACCCGGCGCGCCCATGTCCCGGCGAACTCGACCTCGGCGGACGCGTTGGACCGGTTGCCCAGTTTGTCCTTGAGCCGCTGGATGAGGAACACGTTGCGGGTGCCGTCCTCCAGCACCCGCGGCACCAGGAAACACGTCAGGCCCCCGGGCGCCTGCGCCAGCACCAGGAAGGCGTCCGACATCGGCGCCGAGCAGAACCACTTGTGCCCGGTCAGCTCGTACGCGCCGTCCTGGGCCAGCGGCCGGGCCGCCGTCGTGTTCGCCCGTACGTCGCTGCCGCCCTGCTTCTCCGTCATGCCCATCCCGAACAGGGCACCGGGCTTCCGCCCCGCGGGCCGCAGGGCGCGGTCGTAGATCGTCGACGTCAGCCGCGGCTCCCACTCCGCCGCCAGGGCCGGATCCGTGCGCAGGGCGGGGACCGCCGCGTGGGTCATCGACAGCGGACAGCCGTTGCCGGCCTCGACCTGCGTCCACACCAGGAACGCCGCCGCCCGCCGCACATGCCCGCCCGGCCGCACCCAGGCCGCCGTCAGCCCCGCCGAGACACCCTTGCCGAGCAGCCGGTGCCAGGACGGATGGAAGTCGACCTCGTCGATCCGGTGACCGTAGCGGTCGTGGGTGCGCAGCCGCGGCGGATTCTCGTTCGCCAGCACCCCCCACTCCTGCACCTGCGCGGACCCGGCGGTCCGCCCCAGCCCCGACAGCTCGGAGAGGCCCTCGTCCAGCACGTCCGGTTCCAGATGCCGCTCGACCGCCTCCACCAGCGCCCGGTCGGCGCCGAACACGTCGTACTGCACCAGTGGGGGAACCTGATTGGTCACGGTGTGCGTGGTGCCTGCCATGCCCATGAACGTACCCCGTGGTACGCCGGCCGCACCCGCCGATCCGGCCTGCGGGTGAGTGCGACCTGGCACGACGGATACCTTTAGGGCGTGCAGCCAGCAAGTGAATCCCCCGACGCGCCCTCGGGGCGCCTCCACCGGGCCCGGGCCCTCTACCGGAACGTCTCCAAGCGCAGGACCGCCTGGCTGCTGCTGAAGGACACCGTCAACTCGTGCATGGAGTACCGCATCCTGGGCCTGGCGGCCGAGGCGGCGTTCTTCACGCTGCTGTCGGTGCCCCCGCTGCTGCTCAGCCTGATCGGCCTCCTCGGCTACGTCGACGCCTGGACCGGCGCCGACACCATCCAGAGCGTGCAGCGCAACCTCCTGGAGGCCTCCCGGACGGTGCTGTCCGACCGGGGCGTGACGGAGGTCGCGGAGCCGATCCTGCGGGACGTCACCAAGGGCGGCCGGCCCGACGTGATCTCCCTCGGTTTCCTGATCGCCGTGTGGTCGGGCTCCCGCGCGGTGAACGTCTTCATCGAGACCATCACCGTCATGTACGGCCTCGACGGCGTGCGGGGCATCGTCAAGACCCGGCTGCTGGCCTTCCTGCTGTTCATCGTGGCCCTGCTGATCGGCTCGGTCGCGCTGCCGCTGATGGTGGCGGGCCCGGACGCGGTCGTGCGGATCGTGCCCTGGTCGACGACGCTCGTCCAGATCCTCTACTGGCCGGTGGTGATCCTGCTCTCCGTCGCCTTCCTGACCACGCTGTACCACGTCTCCGTGCCCGTGCGCTCCCCGTGGATCGAGGACGTCCCCGGCGCGCTGGTCGCCCTCGCCATGTGGGTGCTCGGCAGCTTCCTGCTGCGCCTCTACCTGACGAACACCGTCGAGGGCCCCACGATCTACGGCTCCCTCGCCGCCCCCGTCGCCGTACTGCTGTGGATCGGTGTGTCCGCGTTCGCCGTGCTCGTCGGCGCCGCGGTCAACGCGGCCATCGACCGGGTCTGGCCGGCCGCCGCGACGGCCGCGGCCCGCGAGGCCAACGAGCGGCTGCGGCAGGCGCAGGTCGCCGAGTACGTCGCCCGCACCGCCGCGGCCGGCGAGGTCGATCCCGACATGCCCTCCGAGTTCCCCGAACGCTGGTCCCGCTTCCTGCCCCCGGAGGACGTCACGGCCCGGCTGCGCACGCACGTGAAGTCCACCCACCAGCGGAACGGCGAGGGGCCGACGCACGAGGAGGAGTGAGCCGCGTCCCGCCCCCGGGGACGGGACGGGGCGGCGGGGGCGACGACACACAGGCTCACGCCTTCCAGGTCCCGGCCTCCGCCTCCTCCCGTACGAACTCCGCGAAGTCCCGCGGCTCCCGCCCCAGCACCTGCCGCACCCCGTCCTCCAGACGCGCGTTGCGGCCGTCGAGCAGCGTCTCGAACAGCCCGGTGAGGAAGGCGGCCTCCTGCGGCGGCACCCCGAAACCGAGCAGCGCCTCGCCGTAGTCCCGCGCGGACACCGCCCGGTACGCCAGCGGGCGCCCCGTCGCCGCGGCGATCTCCGCGACCGCCTCGCCCCAGGTCAGCAGCCGGGGCCCGGTGAGGGACAGCGTCCGTCCCGCGTACCGCTCCCCGCCCGTCACCGCGGCCACCACCACCTCGGCGATGTCCCGCACGTCCACGAACGGCTCGGGCACCTCACCCGCCGGGAACACCAGCTCCCCGGCCCGCACCTCCGCCACCAGCGGCCCCTCGCTGAGGTTCTGCGCGAACCACGCGGCCCGTACGACCGTCCAGTCCGCGCCCGACGCCCGCAGCGCCTCCTCGGTGGGCAGCGCCTGGTCCTCGCCCCGCGCGGACAGCAGCACCAGCCGCCGTACGCCCAGACCGACCGCCGTGCCGGCCAGCTCGCCGACCGCCTCCGCGGTGCCCGGGGCGCCGACGTCCGCCGGGTGGACGAGATACGCCGCGTCGGCACCCCGCAGGGTGTCCGCCCACGTCGACCGGTCCGCCCAGTCGAACCCGGTCGCCCGCGACGCCGCCCGCACCGTCAGCCCCGCCGCCTCGGCGGCCCGCGCCACCCGGCTCCCCGTACGCCCCGTCGCACCCGTGACGACCAGGGTCATGTCCCTCGTGCTCTTCGCGTTCTGCGTCATGCCGTCGAGTCAACCGCCCCGCGCCGCGAGGAACCATCGCCGAGCGGCTCATTTCCATAAGCCCGCGTCTACGCTGCTGCCATGGACGCACTCACCGGCCTGCTCGAGGGCCCCCGCGCCCGTGGCGCGTTCATGATCCGGGCGTGCTTCGACCCGCCGTGGGCGATCCGCGTGGAGGACCGCGCCCCGCTGACGGTGATGCTGCTCGTGCGCGGCGAGGCACGGATCGTCTCCGACGACGGGGAGCGGCTGCGCCTGCGCCCCGGTGACCTCGCCATCGCGCGCGGCCCCGACCCGTACATCTGCGCCGACGACCCGGCCACGACCCCGCAGGCGCTGATCCTGCCCGGCGGCGAGTGCCACTACCCCGACGGACGCCCCCTGAACGGTGTCATGGACCTCGGCGTCCGCACCTGGGGCGACCGGCCGGACGGCGGAACGGTGATGCTGATCGGCACCTACCGGATGCGGGGTGAGATCGGCGGCCGGCTCCTCGACGCGCTGCCGCCGCTGCTCTCCCTCACCACCGACGTCTGGGACTGCCCGCTCACCCCCTTCCTCATGGACGAGATCGTGCGCGACGCCCCCGGCCAGGAGGTCGTCCTGGACCGGCTGCTCGACCTGCTGGTCATCGCCGCGCTGCGCGCCTGGTTCGCCCGCCCGGAGGCGGAGCCGCCCGCCTGGTACCGGGCCCGGGCCGACCCGGTCGTGGGCCCGGTCCTCCGCCTGCTCCAGGACGACCCCGCCCACCCGTGGATGGTCGCCGAACTCGCCGCGAAGGCCGGCGTCTCCCGCGCCGCCCTCGCCCGCCGCTTCACCGCACTCGTCGGCGAACCCCCGATGACCTACCTCACCGGCTGGCGTCTCGCCCTCGCCGCGGACCGCCTCCGCGACACCGGCGACACCATCGGCGCGATCGCCCGCCAGGTCGGCTACGGCAGCGCGTTCGCCCTGTCCACGGCCTTCAAACGGACGTACGGCGTCAGCCCGCAGGAGTGGCGCAACCGGGCGGCGTAGCGTGGGGGCGTGTACAGGGAGCGGGTATCACGGCTGACGGGCGCGGTCGTGTGGACCAACAGCCCGTCCGGCGCCGGGGAGAACCGGGTGCTGCCCGACGGCTGCATGGACCTGCTGTGGAACGAGGGGCGCCTCCTGGTCGCCGGCCCCGACACCCACGCGCACCTCACCGGAGGCCGGCCGGGCATCTGGGCGGGCGTCCGCTTCGGGCCCGGCACCGCGCCCGCGCTGCTGGGCGTACCCGCCCACGAGCTGCGCGACCGCCGCGTCGCCCTGTCCGACCTGTGGCCGGCGGCAGACGTACGCCGCGTGACCGCCCTCGTGAACGCGGCGGACGATCCGGTGCGCGCCCTGGAGGACCTGGCCCTGCGCCGGGCGGCGGAAACCGCCCCGCCGGACCCCTTGCTCGGCCTTCTCGTGGCCGCCCTCGACGCGGGCCGCCCGGTGGCCGCCACCGCCGACGAACTGGGCTTGGGCGCCCGTCAGTTGCACCGTCGCGCGCTGGCCGCGTTCGGCTACGGTCCGAAGACCCTGGCCCGCATCCTCCGGATGCGCCGCGCCCTCGCCCTGGCCCGGGCGGGCGTCGTCTTCGCGGAGACGGCCACCCGGACCGGCTACGCGGACCAGGCCCACCTCTCCCGTGAGATACGGGACTTGACGGGCCTGCCGCTGGGCGAGCTACTGGCCGCTCACGGCCGGCGGCGCGAACAGGTCGACGCCGTTCCCGTCCGGGTCGAGGAGGACGGCGTACCGCTGCCCCCACACCGCGTCCCACGGCCTGAGCTCGAAGCCGCTCCCGGCGTCGACCATCTCCGCGAAGAGCGTGTCGACCTCCGCGGGACTGTCGCACCGCAGCGCCAGTGAGGTCCTGCCCCCGCCCGACGGCGGCTCCCATTCCGTGTGGAAGGACCGGACCACCTCCTCCGTGTCCAGCAACAACCGCAGCCCGCCCGGCAGTCCGGCCTCCACGTGTCCCTGTTCCTCGGCCCCCTCGGGGAAGGAGAATCCGAGTTTCCGGTAGAAGGCGACGGAGGCGGCCATGTCGGAGACGACCAGCCCGATGGCATCGAATCGTGTGCTCATGCGACCCACCGTAGGGCCGCGCCCCTACGCCGGTCTTGAAGGAATCGGACACGCGAGTCCGGACCGGACGACTCCGAGGAGCCGGACGACTCCGAGGAGCCGGCCGCCCCGGCACCGGCCCGCCGCATAGGCTCGCGCCCATGCCCGCACTCCTCGTGTACACCCGCACCACCGACTACCGGCACGACTCCATCCCCGCCGGGGTCGCCGCCCTGCGCGCCCTCGGCGACTTCACCGTCGACGCCACCGAGGACCCGGCCGCCCTGGAGGAACCGCTCGGCCGCTACGCCGCCGTCGTCTTCCTCTCCACCAGCGGCGAGGTGCTCACCCCGGCCGGGCGGCAGCGGCTCGCGGCGTACGTCGAGGCGGGCGGGGGATTCGTCGGGGTGCACGCGGCCGCCTGCACGGAGGACGACTGGCCGTACTACGGCGAACTCCTCGGCGCCCGCTTCGACCGGCACCCCGCCCTCCAGCCGGGCCGCGCCGTGATCGAGGACCACGCCCACCCGGCGACCCGGCACCTGCCCGCCGTCTGGGAGTTCACGGACGAGTGGTACGACTTCCGCACCAATCCCCGTGGAAGGGTCCGGGTCCTGGTCTCCGCCGACGAGTCGTCGTACGACGGCGGCGGCATGGGCGACGACCACCCGCTGGCCTGGTGCCGCGAACAGGGCGCGGGCCGCGTCTTCTACACCGCCCTCGGGCATGCCGCCGAGGCCTACGACGACCCCGCCTTCCGCGCCCACCTGCGCGGCGGGATCATCTGGGCGGCCGCCCCGCGCCTGGTTCCGGCGGAGACCGGGGCGGACGAGCAGGTCAGTCCGGGCGGTGGGCCGCCGTGACCCGGTCGGCCTTCACCGCGGCTCCGGCGCCGGACGAGGTGATCACCTCGGAGCGGTTGCCGTCCCGGTTCAGGAGGCCGCCCAGGAGGGCGAGGCCGAGACCGGCCACGGCGAGGACGGCGCCGACCAGGGCGGGCGAGGTCCAGCCCCAGCCCGCCGAGAGGGCCAGCCCGCCGAGCCAGGCGCCGCCCGCGTTGGCCAGGTTGAAGGCGGAGTGGTTGGAGGCCGCCGCCATCGTCGGGGCGTCCTTCGCCTTGGCCATGAGCAGCATCTGGACGGGCGTGGTGATGAGGGAGCCCAGCGCACCGATGAAGGTGATCGTCACCAGGGCGGGCCAGGTGCTGTGGACGGTGAAGGAGAACGTCACCAGCGCCGCGGCGAGCAGGGCGAGCCCCGCGTACAGCGTCGGGCGCAGGGCGCGGTCCGTGAGCGGGCCCGCGACCAGCGTGCCGAGCGTCATGCCGACGCCGTAGAGCGCGAGGACCAGGGTGGTCGAGGACTCGGAGATGCCCGTCACGTTCGTCAGGATGGGCACCAGGTAGCTGTAGACGGCGAAGAAGCCGCCGAATCCCACCACGGCGACGGCCAGGCCGATCGCCACCTGCCGGTTGCCCATCGCCCGCAGCTCGTGCCGGACGCCGGACTGCCCGCTACGGGGCTGGTGGGGGACGAAGAGGGCCAGCGCGGCGAGGGCGGCGAGGCCGATGACGGCGATCGCGAGGAAGGCGGACCGCCAGCCCAGCTGCTGGCCCAGGGCCGTGCCGGCCGGGACGCCGACGATGTTCGCGACGGTGAGTCCGAGGAACATCTTCGAGACGGCGCGTGCGGCCCGGTCGGGGGCGACCAGCCGGGAGGCCACGACGGCGCCCACGCCGAACAGCGCCCCGTGCGGCAGTCCGGTCAGGAAACGCGCGCCGAAGAGCGTGCCGTAGGTGGGGGCGAGCGCGGACGCGACGTTGCCGACCACGAACAACCCGGTCAGGAGCAGCAGCAGCCGCTTGTGGGGCATGCGCGCACCGATGCCGGTCAGCACGGGGGCGCCGACGACGACACCGAGCGCGTAGGCCGAGACGAGGTTGCCGGCGTCCGGCACGGAGACGTCGACGCCGTCGGCGATCTGGGGCAACAGCCCCATCGTGGCGAACTCGGTCGTGCCGAGGCCGAACGCGACGACGGCCAGGGCCAGCAGAGCCAGTGGCATGGTGCGGGGAAACCTTTCGAAGACAGCGGGCCGGATCGGGGGAGCGGGGAGGACCGAAGCCGTCCCCCGGCTCTCGTGGCCGGTCGCGCTGAGCACCATTGCCCGGCGCGGGACAGGGCGAGCCCATAAGGAGTGGAGCAAGAACGGCGAGCCACGCATTCCAAGATCGGGCCGCACATCGCCGTGACTCGTGTCACGTCGTACCGGGCGGGGGCACCGCCCTCCGGTCCCGCCCGGCCGCCTCCCGGGAGCCGGGCTCCGCGGCCGGCCGGCCACCGGGGCGTGCCCGTACCGGAGCACGGTGCCGTCCGTCAGCCGTGACCGTCCGGGCGGGACCCGGGAGGCGCCGTGCTGGCGCGTTCCACCAGCCGGGTCGACAGTTCCGTGCGGGTGCTCTCCGGGCGGTGGCCGTCCATCATGCGCAGCAGCAGCCGCAGGGCCGTCGCCGCCATCTCGGACAGGGGCTGGCGGACCGTCGTCAGGGCCGGGGTGAGCCAGCGGGCCTCGGGCAGGTCGTCGTAGCCGACCACGCTCATGTCGTCCGGTACGCGCAGACCCCGCTCGGCCAGGGCCGCGTAGACACCCAGCGCCATCCGGTCCGCGCAGACGAAGACGGCCGTGGGCGGCTCGGGCAGCTCGAGGAGTTCGCGCATGCGGCGGCCGGCCGCGTCCTCCCCGGAGTCGGCGTGCCGGACGTACTCGGGGCGGTGCCGTACCCCCGCCGTGGCGAGGGCCGAGCGGTAACCGGCGATCCGCGCGTCGGCGCACAGCGTGTGCCGGTGGCCGGCCACGACCGCGATGCGCTCGTGGCCCAGGGACAGCAGATGCTCGGTCGCCGTCACCCCGCCCCGCCAGTTCGCCGCACCCACCGAGACGACACCCGGCGGCGGTTCGAGCACCGGGTCGATCATCACGAACGGGATGCGGTGCTGAGCGAGCCACGCGTACTGCGGCTCGCTCAGCTCGGCCAGATGGAACAGCACTCCCGACGATCCCCGCAGGACGAGTTTGTCCAGCCAGCCACGCTCCGGCCGCTCCGAGCGGCTCCGCGTCAGGGCCGCCGACACGACGAGCTCGAGACCCGCGTCGTGCGCCGCCTCCTCCGCGCCGTGCAGCACCGCGCCCGACCCGGAGGTCTCCGGCGAGTGCACCACGAGGTCCACCAGGCGCGGCGCCCTCCCGCCGTCGAACCGGGGTCTCCTGATGTACCCGAGCCGGTCCAGTGCCTCGGTGACGCGGCGGCGGGTCTCGGGAGCCACGTCCTCGCGGCCGTTGACCACCTTGGACGCGGTCGGCACGGACACCCCCGCCTCCCGGGCCACCACCGCCAGCGTCGGCCCGGCCGTCACGCCGGCACTCCCCGCACGGACCATCGAGTACCCACCTCTCCGAATAGAAAGCGCTTCCTACTGTAGGTCCGGCGCACCGGGGCGGGAAGAACTTCTACGCGGACCCGGGAATACCGAAGGGCGTGGTGGGGCGCTCGTGTCACCGGCGGGTCCGTCCGGTGCGTGATACGGCGCGGCGCGGTGAAGGACCGGTGGGCGGATGACGGCACCGCGGAACCCGCCGGCCGGCCGGTCACCGATCACCTGCTCCGCATTTCCTGCACCGTCTGACCGGCCGCCACCGAGGACCCCGCGCAGTCCCCACCCCCGAACTCCGCTCGGTCGTACGCCGCCTGCGCCGCGTCGGCGCACTCCGCCGCGACCGACACGGGCGTGCGGCCGGGCGGGCCCGCTCGACGAGCAAGTCGAGCCTGTGGGCCACGAAATGCCGGGGCGCCGCCCGTCCGGGACAATCGAGGAAAGGGCCGACTCCTCCTGGTCGGCCGGTTCGGTCGCACCGGGGCAGGCCTTCGTGTGAGGAGCCCAAGGTGAGTTTCGACTTGATCAACGATGCGCGACAGCATCCGGAGAAGTACCCGCCGCACGGCAACTCCGCAGGCGCGACCATGACCGCGTGCGCGAACGGTTTCGGCCTTTCGCCGCAGCTGACGGACGTGGCGAACGCCCACAACCTCTTCTTGAAGGATCAATCGAGGGACTGGGCCGTCAGCGGTGACCACATGCACCGCGGCCCCAGCGGGAAACTGGTCTGGGAGGCCGGAGAGCCCATGGACCAGGCCGGTTACCGCAGTTGGCGGGCGGAGAACGTGGCCGTGGGCTTCACCACTGCGGAGGAGGCGCTGCGCTTCTGGATGCAGGACGACGAACGCTTCGGCTGGGGGCACCGCAACGCCATCCTCCGGTCCGAAACGCAGGAGGCCGGCCTGGGCCATCACGAGGGCGGCCCCTGGGGCCACTACTGGACGCTGGACATGGGCACGAGGTAGGGCCCCGCCGCACGGAGGCACGAAAGGAGACGAGGGCTCCACCGGGGGCCGGGCGCTCATCTCCCCGGTAGGACGTCGGCCTCGGCACTGGCGGCAAGGCCGTACGACCGTCAGCACGCGTCCTGCACGGGTCGGGCGGTGGTCAGGGGCCGCTTCGGCTCGCGGACCGTGCCACGGCCCGACGGCCGGTCACCGCTTGCCGAGGGCCTCGGCCAGCGCGGTCGCGGTGGATGCGATCACCTTGTCGTCGTGGCGGGTGCCGTCGAGGTTGCGGTGGGTGAACACCGACAGGACGACCGGGGCGTCCGCCCCCGGGGGCCAGGCGATCGCCAGATCGTTCGCGGTGCCGTGGTTGCTCGCGCCTCCGGTGCCGGTCTTGTCACCGACCGTCCAGTCCTCGGGCAGTCCCGCCCTGATCCGGTTCGCTCCGGTGAGGCTCGCCTTCAGCCAGCCGACCAGCCGCGCCCGGTCACGGGGACGGAGGACGTCACCGGTGGTGAGTTCGGAGAAGGTCCGTGCGGCCGCCGCGGGGGTGGTGGTGTCGCGCGTCTCGCCGGGCGCCCACTCGGTCAACCCGGGTTCGGGCCGGTCCAGGCGGCTCGTCCGGTCACCGACGGCGCGGAAGAACGCGGTCAGCCCGCGCGGCCCGCCGATCCGCTCCAGGAGCATGTTGCCCGCGAAACCGTCGGACTTGGTGATCCCGGCGCGGCAGAACTGCGCGGGCGTCATCCCGGTGTCGGTGTACTCGGTGGTCTCCGGGGAGTTCGCGGTCGGTCCGGCCATGTCGGCGGGCTTCCAGCGCACCACCTCGTCCATCGGCCCCGGCTCGCCGGTGCGCGCCGTGTGCAGCACCGCCGCACACGCGAACACCTTGAACGAGGAGTTGAACGGGAAGCGCTCGCCGGCCCGGTACCCGACCGCCCGGCCGGTCCCCAGGTCGATGCCCACCGCGCCGATCCGCCCGTCGTAGGACTTCTCGAGTGCCCGCAGGGCCTCGGTCAGGCCGGAGTCGGAGGAGACGTCGTCCTGCGTCCGGGGGGTGGGGCTCGGGGTGCTCGTCCCGTCGGCGGTGCTCGTACCGCCGGTGGCACCCGCGCCGGTGACGCTGGTGGTACCCGCCGCACAGGCGCCGACTGCCAACAGCGCGAAGGCAGTCGGCGCCGCGAGCCGTAAGCGCGAGCGGAGAGGCCGTCCCGTGCCGGAAAGGGAGTCAAGAACCATAGGGAAGGTGTCCCATCCCGATAGGGGGTGTTCTGCGCGTCGACACAACTGTCGACGACCGTCCGGGCCGAGCGGTGCCGAAGGCCCGTCGTCGGCCCGGCGGGCCCCGCCTACCGGCGTGCGGGCCGCATGGCGCCGTCGTACACGGTGCGGTAGTCCGGGACGACGGTCCGGGTGGCCGGGGACGCCTTCCCGACCTGGGCGAGGAAGGCGTCGAGGTCCATCGCCGGGTCGCGGACCGGGGAACCATCCAGCGGCAGCTCGAAGTTGTCCCAGTGGACGGGCACGACGACACCGGGGGCGTCCAGGGCGTCCAGCAGCCTGGGCACGTAGCGGTGGGTGGTGCCGGTGACGCTGGGCAGGGCGATCATCGCCAGGTCGGGACGCAGGCCCCGCACCGCCCGCTCGGAGAAGTCGCTGGCCCCCATGAGGAAGGCCGAAGGGCCGTGCTCCCCGGCCGTGACCTGGAAGGCCAGGGTGTCGCCCTCGGGCAGGTCCGCGATGGTGCGGGGAACCCGCGCCGGCGGGGCGTTCAGCGTGCCCGGGGCGAAGTAGGCGCAGTTCTTGTTGCGGCTGTGCAGGCCGGGTACGACCTCGACGGTGACCGTGCCGATGTCCAGTACCTCGCCGCCCTTCACCACGGAGATCTGCTTCGGGTCGACTCCGAGGGCGGTGAGCAGGTGGTACGTGGTCTCGGTGCCGATGACGCGGGCGCCGGTGGTCCTGGCGATGTACGGCACGTCACCGAGGTGGTCCCAGTGGGAGTGGCTCACCAGCACCAGGTCGGGACGGCCGATGTGCGCGTCCACGACGGCGGGATCCGTCTTCAGCTCCGTCTCCGGGTCGAGACCGCTGCCGAACAGCCCGGTGGGGAAGCGGGTGAGGTAGGGGTCGAAGAGCACGGTGCGGCCGTCCACGTCGATGCGCCAGCCCGTGGTGCCGAGCCAGCGGAACGACGCGGAACGGGCGGCCCGGTCACCGCCCCGGTCGCGGCCGGCGGTCGCGGACGCCGGGGCTGCGGTGGCCGCTGTGGCCGGGATCAGCGGGGCTGTCGCACCGAGCGCGGCGCCTCGCAGCACCGTACGGCGGTCGGGCCCGCGGCGGGGGGAGACGTTTGATCTGTCCGACGCGTGTGTGTCCTGGGTCATGGCGTCAGCAGATCAAGGGGTGAAGTCCCCTGTCCAAGACCGGAGTCGGGCACCTCCGATACGCGAACGCATATGTGTCCCGGTCAGCGGCCGTCGCCGCGGAGGAAAGCGGCCGCGATTCCGGCGGCCCGGCCGATCGCCGCGTCCACCGTGGCACGGGAGGCGGTCAGGTCGTGCGTGCGCGCGAACACGGCGATCGCGTAGCACGCGCCGTCCGGGTAACGGGCGACGCCCGCCTCCATGTGCAGTCCTGGCAGGGTGCCGGTCTTGGCCGCGACCGCGACGTCGTCCGGGAAACCCGACACCAGCCGGTGACGGAAGACCTGCCTGCCCATCAGGTCACGCACGAGCGCGCAGGCCTCCGGCGGACCGGCGGCATCGGTCCACACGAGCCGGAGCAGCCGGGTGATCTCGCGGGGCGTACTGGCCGTGGTGTGGCGGGGATCCAGCACCGCCAGCCGTCTCTTCCGCTCGTCCGGCAGGGCCGGGTAGCGCACGGCGAACTCCCTCTCGTCGCGTGCCCCGACCTCCGCGAGCATCGACTCCAGCAGGTCCCGCGGGCCGCCCACGACGCGCGTCCGGTCCAGGCCGAGTTCCTTGGCGAGCAGTCGCACGGTGTCCAGGCCGACCCGGTCCAGCAGCAGGTCGGCGGCCGAGTTGTCGCTGACCGACATCGCGAAGTAGGCCAGGTCGCGCAACGACAGCTCCACGTCGTCCAGGCAGCCGGCGGTGCCCCAGCCGCCGAGCCGGTCGGCCGAGGTCACCCGTACCCGCTCCCTCGGATCGAGCTGGCCGGCCACGACCTGCCGGGCGAACTCCAGCACCAGCAGGATCTTGAAGATCGAAGCGATGACCACGGCGTCGTCGGCGCTCACGGCGACCTCACGGACATCCCGCTCGCCGTCGGTCTCCCCGGCGGCCGGCGTGCGCGCGCGGACGGGGACGGCGTGCAACTGCCCCCTCGCGCCCGCCTCGGCGAAGACCTGCCGGATCCGGTCCTCGATCGCTGTTCGCGTGCTCGTCACTGCTCGTCCTCGGCCATCGACGTTCCCCTCATCGTCGGCCGGCCGCTCGACCGCCGGGTCGACCGGGCCGTCCCCCTCAAGGCGGCTTCCGCATAGGATCCTTGACCGTGGATCTCTTGCGCCACCTGCGTCTTTTCGTCACCGTAGCCGACGAGCTGCACTTCAGCCGGGCCGCCGAGCGGCTGGGCATGGCCCAGCCGCCGCTCAGCCAGGCGATCCGCCGGCTGGAGAAGGAACTCGGAGCCGAGCTCTTCGACCGCTCGCAGCGCGCCGTCCGGCTCAGCGCCGCCGGAACGGCGCTGCTGGAAGAGGCCCACGAACTCCTCGCCCGGGAGAAGAGGCTGCGCACCCTGGCCCGCCGTGCCGCCGACGGCGGCCTCGGCACCCTGCGCGCGGGCGTGCCGCCCGACACCACGGCCGCCGTCCTGTCCGCTCTGCTGGCCGCCTGCGCGGAACACGCTCCGGAGCTCTCCGTCGACCTGCAGGAGGTCACCACTGCGGAGCAACTGCGGCTGCTGGCCTCCGGCGGTCTGGACGTCGGACTCGTGCACCACCCCGTCGACGCCACCGAACTGAGAATCGGCCCCGGTGTCTCACTGGACCTGGGCGTCGTCCTTCCCCGCACCTCGCCCCTGGCCCGGCTGCCGGAAGTGTCGCTCGGCGACCTCTCCGGCCACGACCTGGTGCTCTTCCCCCGCGCGCACGCGCCCGGCTGGCACGACCGCGTCCTCGACGTGTGCCGCGCCGAAGGCTTCGTCCCCGGCCGCCTCCGCCACGCCTCCAACCCCGAGTTCCTGCTCGCCCTCGTGACGGCAGGACACGGAGTCGCCTTCGACCCGGGACCGGCGGCCCGCAAGGAACCCCGCGTCGCCTGGGCCCCCCTGGCGGGCCGTCCCCTCACCCTGCGCATCAGCGGCGCCTGGCCCGCCGGCCGCGGAGCCCACCCGGCCGCCCGCCGCTTCGCCGAACTCGCCGCCGAGGTCCTGTCCCGCCACCACACCGTCATCCCCCGACGAGGGGGCACCGCCCACCCACCCGACGACACCCCGCGTCCGTGGTCGGTGGTGTACGGCTGAACACCCGCACACCGGCCGGTGTCCTAGAGTTCGGACTCTCCCCACGAGGTGACGTTCACGGTGTCGCCGACGGACAGGGTGCCGGTACGGAGCACGGCGTACTTGGTCCCGTAGGCGACGCCGCCCTCGGTGGCGCGGCGGTAGCCGGCGAGGGTGCGCAGAGGCTCCGGGCCCGCCTTCGCTCCCGTCTCCTGTTCGACCGTGGTGACCGCGCAGCGGATGGCGAGCTTGGCGTAGCCCAGCTCGGTGTCGCCGATGCGGATGCGGTGGGCGCGGTCCTCGGTGTGCGGTTCGTCCCAGCCGTCGACCACGATGTTGGGGCGGAAGCGGTTCATCGGCAGCGGCGGGAGGCCGCGTTCGGCAAGCTTGCGGTGGAGCAGGCCGAGCGTGGCGCGTGAGACGACGTGCAGGGCGCAGCTGTCGGCGTAGGCGGAGGTGCCGGGAATCCGGCCGTCGGTCACCCGGTCGTGTTCCGGCGGTACGCGCACGAGCCGGCTCGGCGCGCGGAGCACCTCCGAGAACCAGTCGGCTGCCGCGTCACCCTGGTCGATGCCCTGGTGGACCGTCCCGAGTACCTCCACCTTCCGCCGGTCACCGACCGTGTCCACGCGGAGGTCCAGCGCCTCGACGCCCGGCGCGTGCAGCACGAGCCGCTCGCCGTCGTCGCCGACCGTGGGCCGGACCAGAGCGAGCCGGGGATCCCGACGCTGGGTCCGCCCCACGCACTCCTCGCCGACGACCATGAACGTGCGGTCGTGCGCGAGCCCGGCGGGGGTGAGCAGCGCCTCGCCCACCGATGCCCCGGCGCAGCCTTTGACGGGGTAGTACGTCAGCTCGACAACGCTGGCCATGGTGGCGTTTCCGTCCTGTTCTGCCGATCGGCGACCGCACTGGTGCTCGTTTTGATGAGTCTCGCAGCATGCTGGCCCCTTTTCTGTCGGACCATTGATCATTTGTCGAAAAAATCGGTCGAAGATCATCACACTGTGATCACGAGAAGTTGTGATCTTCTTGTGGGTCGATCCGGGAAATGCTTACGGTTCCCTCACTTCTGAATTGATCAAGAGGGTGTCTCACGTGGTGAGTTTTGCGAGCTTCTTGTGGCAGGTCAGGGCCGCCGCGAGTCCGAGGAAGGCCAGGAAGTGGCTGCCCTTTCGCTCGTACCGGACGGTCAGGCGGCGGTAGCCGAAGAGCCACGAGATCGACCGTTCGATCTTCCAGCGGTGCCGGCCGAGTCGCTCGCTGGACTCGATGCCGGGCCGGGCGATGCGCGGGACGATGCCCCGCTCGCGCAGCCACTTCAGCCTCTCGACGGAGTGGTACGCCTTGTCCGCACGGAGCCTGCCGGGGCGGCGCCTTCGCGGGCCGCGCCGGGAGCGGATGGCGGGGACGCCCAGCACCAGCGGCAGCAGCGCCTGGCTGTCGTGAACGTTGACACCGGACGCGCCAAGCGCAAGAGGCAGCCCCTGCCCGTCGGACAGGACGTGCAGTTTGCCGCCCTTCTTACCCCGGTCGACCGGATTGCGCCCGGTCAGCGATCCCCCCTTTTCGCGCGGACGGAGGCCGCGTCCACGATGGCCGAGGTCCAGTCCACCTCGCCGCGGGCGCCGAGCTCGTCCGGAACGGCCCGGTGCAGCCGCCGCCGCAGCCCGTCCTTGGTCCATGCGGAGAACCGGCGATGGGCGGTGGCCGGCGAGACACCGAAAGTCTCCGGCAGGTGCCGCCAGGCACAACCACTGGTCGACACGTACACCACGGCCGTGAAAACGGCCCGCTCATCCACCGGGGCCGTCCCGCCTCCCTGCGGACGGGAAGTGAAGGAAGGCAGCAACGGTGCGGCGAGTGACCAGAGTTCGTCAGGAACCAACCGCTGCGGCAAACCAACACCCATGGCAAAGCATCATGCCGCATCCACCTCGCACCACGTGAGACACCCTCTGAGTCGCTGATGCCCAACGCGCTTCTCGGTGGCGGACCGGCCAGTAGGACGGACGCCCAGCGCGGGTCTGACTGCCGACGTGACGGTGAGGGGTGGGTCGACTCCGGTGACTTGGGCACCGCGTACGGCAACCGGGCGACGGGCGTAGACGCGTGCCTCGACAGCGCCTATCTTGCGACGCATGAAGGCACGAAGACGGAACCGAGCAAGGTGGCACCGCCCGGATATCTCTGGGGCAAGGCACATGCTGGATACTTGGGTCTTGATTCTTCGAAGTCCATCAACATCTGCCACTTGCTGGGCAAGGATCTCAGCGGTTCCGGTACGGATCTCAAGAACCTGGCGACCTGCTCGCGACAGGCGAATACCAATGTCACAGGTGTCGGACGGATCGACGAGCACATGTATCACTACGAGGAACAAGTAAAGGACGCTATAGACGGGGGGCGGGTTGTGCGTTATACGGTAACTCCGCGTTATGTGGGCTCCAGAACTGTTCCGGTCTCCTTCGAAATGACGGCCCGTGGTATCAGGCCCGACGGTTCTCCAGGAGTGTCTTTCACCCAGGTCGTTCCGAACTCCATCTGCAGCCCCAGGCAGGGCCAGTGGAAGAACCTTGGTACGGTCACCGATAGCCGCACCGGTATTCCGGTACCGACAGGGCCAATGAAGTGACAAGACTCGACGAAGACGAAGTGGCAGCACCATGTGGATTGATGCCCTCGGCGGCTTGATGCCTCCCCATCAAGGGGCCGGCGACGCCGTCGACTGGAAGGCCGTGGAAGGCAGCTGGGGCACCAGCTTCCCTCAGGACTACAAGGCGTTCTTCAGCGTTTACGGTGAAGGCGGAGTAGGGGACTGCCTGTCCTTCTTCCTACCCGAACCACGTGCGGCGAGCGGTGAGCCCACTTACCAGGGGATGGAGGCGGAGACACGGAACGCCGAATCCCTCTGGACTGCAGGGGCCGAGCACGAGGTACCACCGCGTCTTATTGCCTGGGGGGTGGATGGCAGTGCTGACATCCTCTGCTGGCGTGTCACAAACGGCGACGCCGACAGCTGGCCGGTGCTGGTCTGGAACCAGGACGACGCGAGGTGGTCGGAGTTTCCGTGCGGAATGATCGAATTCCTGGTTCGCATCTTCCGCGCGGAATTCGACGAGTGCCCACTTGGTGCGGTCACCCTGTGGGGCAGCTCGGCACCCACATTCCTGCACGCGCGTGAGCAGGCGCGTCTGCGTGCTGTGGGACTCGACCCGTGGACCGGTGAAGTCGACCCCTACGCCGGAATGTTTGGGTGACAGGGTGAAACGGCACTGTATGGAACGCGTTTGGGGCATGCTGGGCGAGCCGCCGATGCGCTACCGCAATGTGGTGGCCTGGAGTCGGTTGGAGCGCGACCTCGGGGTAGCCCTCCCGGCGGAGTACAAGGAGATCGTCGACGGCTATGCGCCCGTGGAGATCAACGGGCACCTGTATCTGATGCACCCGGCGACGGGGCGATGGAACCTCGCGGAGAAGATCCGCAGCACGTCGGAGGCTTGGTCTCAGGTCGAATGGGACGAGGACGAACCCGAAGGGGACCCGCGTGAGTCTCTTGGAGTGTCCGAGTTGTACTTCGGTGATGCGGACGGGTTGATTCCGATCGCCTCCACCAATCGAGGCGAGACGATCTTCTACGCGCCCAAGGGCGGGCAGGGGGCGGGAACCCTGTTCGTCGAGAACGGGGAGGGCGAGTTCTTCGAGTACTCCATGGGGTTCGCCGAGTGGCTGTGGCGCTGGCTCAACGGTGAGGAGGTCACAGGGCCGGGCGGCGCTGCCTACTATCCCGGCCCCGTGGCACTTCGGGACCTCTCCGTGACTCCGGAGGAGAGGCCGGAGGTGCGGTACGGGCCTGTGCCCGGTGTGCGATGACTGGCGATACGGGCGAGGTTGAGGCAGTGCTGACAGTGGTGAGTGGAGCGTTTCTCCAGCTTCTGGCCCTTGTTCATGGCCATGTTGATGGAGGAACGCTCCAAACGCCTGTGCCGCCCCTGTGTCAGTGCCGTCGCAGGAAGGCGGTCCAGGCCTTCGGGGTCACGGTGAGGTGGGGGGCGTCCGGGGTCTTGGAGTCGCGGATGTGGACGGCGGCGGGGTGGGTGGCGACTTCGAGGCAGTTGCCGCCATCACTGCCGCTGTAGCTCGACTTGAACCACCGAAGTGCGGTGCTGCTCATTGGTCTCCTAGAAGACGGTCCAGCAGGTCCCTCGTGTCTTCGGGGTTGAGGGCCTGTGACCGCAGCATCGCACACCTTTGCGTGAGGATCGCCACCTCGTCGGGAGCGGCGATCAGTTGGCTACCGCGTTGGGTTTCCGTGTAGGCGAGCCGTTGGTGGTCGGGTGTCTCCAGGAGGACGAATGGGCCATCGAGGGCTGCGTGTGTGGTGCGCCCCAAGGGTAGAACCTGCAAGGTGAAGCCTGGCAATTCGGCGAGATGCCGCAGATGCTGCAACTGGTCGACGTACACCTCCCGTCCGCCCAGGCGGTCTCGCAGTACCGCCTCCCGGACGACGAAGCATGTAATCGGTGGCTCCTTGCGGTGGAAGATGGTTTGCCGCTCGGTGCGCGTGATGACGTGCTGCTCGATCGTGCTCTCGTCGATGACTGGGATGCGGCTGCGGAAAACCGCCCGTGCGTACGCTTCCGTTTGGAGCAATCCGGGCAGCACCTGGTTCTCGTACGACGAGATCACGAGGGCCTCCCGCTCCCGGTCCAGATACTCCTCCGCCCACAACGGAATCAGATCCACCTCCGGCATCCGGCTCAGCGCGACCGACAACGCGCCCTTCGTGCAGAGGAGTTCGTCGAGCTGCTCGGCGAGGTCCGGCTTCAGGGGCCGTCTGCCCTGCTCGATCGACGCGATCTGCTGCTCGCTGATGACGAACCGTTCGCCCAGCGACCGCTGGGTGTGACCGGCGGCATTGCGGTACAGGGCGAGCAGTGCGCCCACCATCTTCATCGCCGAGGCGTTCCTCCGTGTCGTGGTGCCCATGAGGCCGTACTCCCCGTCCGTGCCCGTACGTTCGCCGTCGCGCAGGCGTACAGCCGAGGCGTACGGATGCGCGGACTGTTCCATGACGGGTACGGAGCGTGACTCTCGTACCGTGAATCAGGAAACTTCACCCCTGCCCCGAAACCCCTCCCCACGTGAGCGGTTCTTCCGTCGTGAGCGCCGGTCCGTGCCGGGCGCGCGGGCGTTCGCGCGGCGGGTACTGGAGGACTGGAACGTGTGCGGGCGCACCGACGATGTGCTGCTGTGCGTCAGTGAATTGGCGACCAACGCGCTGCTGCACGGCGTGCCACCCGGCCGTGGATTCCTCCTGCGTCTCCTGCCGTACGCCGACGGCGTGCGCGTCGAGGTGCATGACAGCGGGGGCGGCACGCCCGCCGTGCCTCAGCACGAGTCCGACGAGAGCGGGCGCGGGCTGCTGCTCGTGGCCGGGGTGGCGGACACGTGGGGTGTGGGGGAGCGGGACCCCGGGAAGGTCGTGTGGTGCGAGTTCGCTACGGAGCCCGCAGCACCGACGCCACCGACGCGATCGTCTCCGGCCCCACCCGGCAGCACCCTCCGATCAGCCGGGCCCCCGACGCACGCCAGCCCCTCACCTGCCCGGCACTGAACGTCGACCGGCCCGTCCACGCCCGCGCCCCGGCGTCCCACGTCTCGCCGCTGTTGGGGTAGACCACGACCGGTTTGCCGGTGACGCGGGCCGCGAGGGCGACGGCGTGGTCCGCGTCCTCCGGCGTGCAGCAGTTCACGCCGACCGCGATCACCTCGTCCGCCCGCGCCGCCAGCGCGAAGGCGTCCTCCAGCGGCTGGCCGGCGCGGGTGCGGTCGCCGGTCGCCGAGTACGACAGCCAGGCCGGTACGCCCAGGCCGCGCACCGCGCGCAACAGGGCCTCCGCCTCGTCCGTGTCGGGGATCGTCTCCAGGGCCAGTACGTCCGGAGCGGCCCCCGCCAGGACCTCCATGCGCGGGCGGTGGAAGCGCTCCAGCTCCGCCACGCTCAGCCCGTACCGGCCCCGGTACTCCGAGCCGTCCGCGAGCATCGCGCCGTACGGGCCGACCGAGGCCGCCACCCACAGCGGGCGCGTCACCCGGGCCCGCCGGGCCGCCGTACGGGCGCACTCCACGCTCAGGGCCAGCAGCCGGCCCGCCTCCTCCGGGCCGGTCCCGCGCCGCGCGAAGCCCTCGAACGTCGCCTGGTAGCTCGCCGTGATCGCCACGTCCGCGCCCGCCTCGAAGTACGCGAGGTGGGCCGCCGTCACCACCTCGGGGTCCTCGGCGAGCAGCCGGGCCGACCACAGCTCGTCGCTCAGGTCGTGTCCGGCCGACGCGAGCTGGTTGGACATGCCGCCGTCGAGCACGACCGTGCCGTCCGCCAGTGCCTCGGCGAGGGCGGGAGGGGTGCGCATACCGACGACGCTAGTCGTTCTGTCCGGGGAGGGCGTGGGGAGGTGAGCCGGGTCCCGGCTGAGGGCTCCCGTCCGATGTGTTCGAGGCCAGCCGTTTCTCGAACCAGTGGTGGGCGTAGGGCTCGTCGTTGAAGGCGGGGACTTCGGTGTACCCGCTGTCGCGGTAGAGGCGGGTGGCGGCCTCCAGGGCCTTGTTGGTGTCGAGCCGCACCAGCTCGCTGCCGTGCCGGGCGGCGCGTTCCTCGAGTTCGGCCAGGAGGCGCCGGGCCAGGCCGAGTCCTCGGACGCGGGGGGAGACCCAGAGCCGTTTGATCTCCGCGGGGGCCCCGGTCGGCAGCTTGATCCCGCCGCAGCCCACCGGCTCGCCGTGCAGCCGGGCGACGAGGAACAGACCGCGCGGTGCGCGCAGTCCGCCCGGGTCGGGCAGCAGGCTGTTCGCGGGGTCGAAGCCACCCTCGAGGAGTTCCCGCAGTTCGGCGGCGTAGGACCGCAGGCAGTGCGCGGCGTCGGGGTGGGCGGGATCGAGCACCGTCAGGGAGACCACCGAGGCGGTCAGCAGCCGCTCGACCTGGTCCATGGCCGCCGTCAGCCGGCTCCGCTGCCGGGCGTCGAGCGGGGCGAGGAGCGATGCGGCGAGTGCGTCGCTGCGGGCGTCGAGGAGGGCGCGCTCCCGCCGGCCCGCCTCGGTCAGGCGCACGGTGCGTACCCGCCGGTCACGGGGGTGGGACTCGACGGCGACGAGGCCGTCGCGCTCGAGCGCCCGCAGCAGCCGGCTCACATAGCCGGAGTCGAGGTCGAGCCGGTCCCGCACGCTGCGGACGTCGTGCGTGTCCCCGTCGCCGATCTCCCAGAGCAGCCGTGCCTGACCGTAGGGGCGCGCACCACCCAGATAGCGGTCGTGCAGCACGCCCACACGTTCGGTGACCGTCCGGTTGAAGCGCCGTACTTGCTCCACCTGCTCCCTCTTCATTTCTCTGACCTTAGTCAGGAAAATGTGCCGGGACAAACGGGTGGCGGCAGGCGCACACCCCTGGATCTCCCGCGGACATCGGCACAGCCGCCGAGGCACCGGTCACAGCGCGCCCTCCGGCCCCAGTGCTGGGATGCTGAGAGAAAGCACAGCCGGACAGGGACGGTGAGCGCCATGACGGGGCTTGAAGAGGATGTCCCGTTCGCTGCGGACGACCGCGCCGACCCACACGGGGACCCGTTCCTGCGCACCCGGTTCGCCGTGCCCGCGCGCCCGGTGACGTACCTGCGGCGGGAGCGGCTGACCGGACACCTCGACCAGGGCCTGCGGACCCCGCTGACCATGGTGAACGGCGCCGCGGGGGCCGGGAAGACCCTGCTCGTCGCGGAGTGGGCGGAGCGGCTGGGGGACGGGCAGCCGGTCGCCTGGCTCACCACCGAGGCGGCCGGGGACGGGCCCGGGATGTTCTGGGCGTACGTGCTGCGCGCCCTGCACGCCGTCGGCGTCCCGCTGCCCGACGGCATCGGGCTCCCGGCGGACGCGAACCGGGTGGGCCCCGCCCTGCCGGCCCGGCTCGCCGCCGGGCTGAGCGGCCGGGAGCGGCCCGCGGTCCTGGTGCTCGACGAGTTCGACCGAGTCACCGCCCCGGAGATCGCCGGGCAGCTGGAGTTCGTGCTGCACCACGCCGGGCCGGGGCTGCGGCTGGTCCTCGTCACCCGGACCGAGCCGCTGCTGCCCCTGCACCGCTACCGGGCCGCGGGCGAGCTGACGGAGATCAGGGGCGCGGAGCTGGCCTTCACCCCGGACGAGGCCGCCGAACTGATGGAACTGCACGGGCTGCGGCTGCCCCCGGCCGCCGTGCGCGCGCTCGTGGAGCGGACCCGGGGGTGGGCCGCCGGGCTGCGGCTCTCGGCGCTGGCGGCGGGGCAGAGCCCGGACCCGGAGGTGTACCTCAAGGAGTTCGAGGCGGACCGGAGCGCGATCGCCGACTTCCTGCTGGCGGAGGTGCTCAAGCGGCAGGACGCCGGGACCCAGGACCTGTTGCTGCGGGTGAGCGTGCTCGACCGGTTCTGCCCCGGCCTGACGAACGCGGTCACGGGGCGCGACGACGCCGAGGCCGTCCTGGCCCGGCTGAGCCGGGACGACGCCTTCGTCGAGCACCTCGGGCACGGCCTGTACCGCCTCCACCCCCTGTTCGCCGAGATCCTCCGCGCCCATCTGCGCATGCGCCTGCCCGGCCTGGAACCCGAGCTGCACCGGCGGGCCGCCGAGTGGCTGCGGCGGTCCGGACGCCTTCCGGAGGCGCTCGGGCACGGGGCCGCCGCCGACGACTGGGAGTTCACCGCGGGCGCCCTGGTCGACGACCTCGCCATCGGCCAGTTCTTCACCGGGCCGCGCTCCGACGCGCTGGCCGGACTGTTCTCCCGCATGGGGCGGGAGGGCACGGGACCCGCCCCGGAGCTGGTACGGGCGGCCGACCGGCTGGCCCGGTGCGAGACGGACGCCGGGCTGACCCATCTGCACCGCGCGCGGCACGCGCTGGCGGAGTACGACGGCACGGCGGACGAAGCGGCGGCCCGGCTGAGCTGCGCCCTGCTGGAGGCGCTGGCCGCCCGGCTGGCCGGTGCGCCGGAGAGGGCGGAGGACGCGGCGCGGGCGGCCGAGGGGCTGCGGGAGGCGGTCCCCGACGATCTGCTGGAGCGGCATCCCGAACTCACCGCGCTGCTGCTGGACCACGTGGGCTCCGCGCGCCTGTGGGCCGGGCGCTTCGAGGAGGCGCGGGCCGCGCTGTCCACGGTGGCGGACTGTGCCCCGGGAGCGGCCACGGCGCTCCCGCGCGAGGACTCGCTGGGCCGGCTCGCCCTGATCGACTACCTGGACGGCTGGCTCGGCAGGGCCGAACGCAAGGCGCACGAGGCCCTCGCCGAGACGGAGCGGTTCGGGCTGCCCCGGCCGTCCGGATCCGGCGTCGAGCGGCTCGTCCTGGCCGCCGTCGCCGTGGACCGCGACGAACTGGGGCAGGCCCGTGCCCTGCTCGACACGTCGGTCGAGTCGCACCCCGCGCTGCGGGACCCCGTACTGGAGGCCGGGCGCGCCCTGACGACCGCACGCCTGCACCTGGCGCGCGGCGATCCGGGGGCCGCGCTCGAGGCGGTGGAACCGGAGGTGCCCGCCGACGCCGTCTCGCCGTGGGCGCGCGGGCAGGCGGCGCTCGTCGCGGCCGCCGCCCACCTCGCCGAGGGCCATACGGAGACGGCCGCCTGGCTGGTGCGGGAGGTGCCCGACGAGCAGCCGGCGTGCGCGGTGGGGGCCGCACGGGTCCGGCTCGCCACCGGCGGGGCCGACGCGGCCGTACGGCTGCTCGACCGGGTGCGTCCGGAGGGGCGCGCCGGTCCCGCCGTGACCGTCCGGGCCGCGCTGGTGCGGGCCCAGGCCGCGGACCAGGCGGGGGACGGGGTGAGCGCGCGTGGACTCGTGATGCGGGCGCTGGCGGAGGCACGCCGGGAGCGGCTGCGCCGTCCCTTCGCCGAGGCCGGGCCGTGGATCCGGCGCTACCTGGGCACGGCCCCGCCGTCGGTCGGCCGGCGCACACCCGGCACCGGACCGTCCCCGCGCCCGTACGAGCCGCCGCCACCGGTCGTCGAGGAGCTGAGCGCGCGCGAGCGCGACGTCCTGCGCCGCCTGGCCCTGACGATGTCCACCGAGGAGATCGCCGCCGACCTGTACGTGTCGGTGAACACGGTCAAGACCCACCTCAAGAGCGTCTACCGGAAGCTGTCCGTCAACCGCCGCAACGAAGCGGTGCGCCGAGCCCGCGAGCTGGACCTGCTGTGACGAGGGGGAACCCCATGAGCCACTGGCGGGCGTTGATGGTCCTGGGGACCGCACAGTTCCTGATGGTTCTCGACACGTCGGTCATGAACGTCTCCATCAGCCAACTGGTCGACGACTTCGACACCGAGGTCACCGCCATCCAGGCCGTCATCACCCTGTACGCGCTGGTCATGGCGGCCTTCATGATCATCGGGGGGCGGCTGGGGGACATCCTCGGACGGCGCCGTGTCTTCCTCGGCGGTCTCGTCGTCTACGCCACGGGTTCGGCCCTGACCGCCGTGGCGCCCACCCTGTGGGTGCTGGTCCTCGGCTGGTCGGTCATCGAGGGACTCGGCGCCGCGCTGGTGCTGCCCGCCATGGCGGCCCTCGTCGCCGAGTCCTACCGGGGCCGCGACCGGGCCGTCGCGTACGGCGTCGTGGGCGGACTGGCCGGTGCCGGGATCGCCGTGGGCCCCCTGCTGGGCGGCTGGGTGACGACGTACCTCACGTGGCGGCTGGTCTTCGCGGGTGAGGTCGTGGTCGTCCTGGCCGTCCTCCTCCTCCGCCGCGCGATCACCGAGACACCGAGGACCGGGGCGCGTCCCCGGCTGGACGGGGTCGGTGCCGTGCTCTCCGCGGCGGGTCTGGCCCTCGGAGTGCTCGGCGTGCTGCAGAGCGGCACCTGGGGCTGGGTGCGGCCGCGCAATCCGCCCTTCACCGTCCTCGGTTTCGCGCCGACGCTGTTCGTGGTCGCTGCCGGGGTGGCCGTCCTCGCGCTCTTCCACCGGTGGGAGCGGCGCCGGGACGAGCGCGGCGACGAGCCGCTCGTGCACCTGGCCCTGCTGCGCCGGCCCGCCCTGAGCTCCGGCCTGATGTCGCTGGTGAGCCAGAACCTGATCCTGCTGGGACTGTTCTTCGCCATCCCGCTGTACCTCCAGGTCGTCCAGGGCTTCGACGCCTTCGAGACGGGGCTCAGGCTGCTGCCGGTGTCCGCGACCATGCTCGTGACCTCGCTGGGCGCGGCCCGGCTGGGACGCCTGGCCGGACCCCGACGGGTCGTCCGGCTGGCCCTGCTCACCGTCGCGGCGGCCGTCCTGTGGCTGCTGGCCACCATCGACCCGGTCATCGACGACGCCCACTTCGCCGGGGCGATGGCCCTGCTCGGCGTGGGTATGGGCCTGTTCGCCTCCCAGCTCGGCAACGTCGTCCAGTCCGGCGCGGGCGAGGAGGAACGCAGTGAGGCCGGCGGGCTCCAGTACACCGCGCAGAACCTGGGCTCGGCCCTCGGCACCGCGCTGATCGGATCGCTGCTCATCGGCTCCCTGGCGCACGCCTTCACCGCGCACGTGGAGGACGATCCCCGGCTGTCGCGGGAGGCCCGGCAACAGGTCGGCGTCGCCCTGGAGGCCGGGGTCACCTTCGTGCCCACCGACCAGGTGCGCGCGGCGGCCACCCGCGCCGGGCTCCCGCCGTCCGAGGTGGACGCCGTGACGGACTCCTACGCGTCGGCGCAGCTCGACGGCCTGAAGGCGGCGGTCCTCGCCACCGGCGGCATCACCCTCGCGAGCCTCCTGGTCACGCCCCGGTTGCCGGGCCCGTCGCCCGAGCACGCCCGGCCCGGCGGGCGGAACGGGGCCGGCCGGAGGAGGCCGTGATGCCGGGCACCGGACACCGCGCGCCCGGCCGTGCCGCACGTACCGCCGGACGCAGGGCGCACGCCGACTACACGGGCGGCGTCTACGGATCCCTGCTCGCGGCCTCGGTGATCGTCGGGGCCGGTACGCTCGGCTCGTTCCCGCGACTGGAGATGGTGCTGCTGCTGTTGCTCACCGGCGGGGTCTTCTGGATCGCGCATGTGCACGCGCAGTTGTTCGGGGCGCGGCTGGCGCAGCGCAGTCCGGACCGGCACGTCGTGCTGCGGGCGTGCCGGGAGGAGTGGACGATCGTCAGGGCCGCCGTACCGCCGGCGGCCGCCGTGGCCGTCAGCCCCGTGCTCGGCCTCGGTGTACAGACCACCCAGTGGTTCGCGCTGTCCGTCGCCGTGGCGGGGCAGGTGGGCTGGTCGGTGGCGGCGGCCCGCCGGGCCGGCGCCGGCCGGCGCCTGATGGCCCTGTCGGCGGCGGTGAACCTCGTGCTCGGCCTGGTGATCCTCTCCTGCAAGCTCTGGCTGAAGCACTGAGCCGGGCGGCCTCTCACCTGTACGGGGTGAGCCGGGCCGCCGTCCGGCGGCGGACGATCGCAGGGTACGGGCACGGCCCGCCTGTCCCAGGCCCCCCGGGGAGCGGCTCATGCGCTACGAGATCCGCGTCGACGGGCATCTCTCGGAACCGCTGGTCAGGGTTTTTCCGGAACTCGACCACGTGACGATGTCCGGCCAGACCCTGCTGTTCGGGCACGTCGTCGACGAGGCGCACCTGTACGGGCTGCTGGCCCGCTGCCAGTCGCTGGGCCTGCGCGTCCTGGAGATGCGCCAGGTGCCTGAGTAAGGCCCCCGGCCGCCGGGTCACGCGCTCTCGGCGCGCACCCGGCCGGACCGCACGGCCTCGCCCAGCGCCTCGAAGTCCCGCTCGTTGCGGTCGGCGTAGTCCTGCGCGAACCCGGCGAGCGCCCGGTCGAAGCGGTCGCCGCGCCCCAGATAGGCGGCGATGGCGACGGGATCGCCGGAACGGGCGTGGGCGCGCGCCAGACTCGTCCCGCACAGCCGCGCGAACAGCCGCAGCAGCCCCGGGTCCATGGTCTCCGGGCGGGCGATGCCCTTCCAGTCGCGCAGCTGCCGTACGTAGAAGTCCCGGGGCCGTCCGTCGAAGCCCACGGCGTGCGTCCAGCCGAGCAGGATGTCGCTGGTCGTCTGGATCAGCCGCTGACCCGCCACGACCCGGCGGCCCTGGTTGTCGTACCGCTCGCCCTCCGTGTGCGGGGCGAGCACCGACTCCTGCGCCTCCTTGGCCTGCAGCAGCAGGGGATCGTCGTCGTCCCGGCCGAGCAGGAGCACGATCCAGCAGCGCGTGCCCACACTGCCGACGCCCACCACCTTCCGGGCCACGTCGACCAGGTGGTAGCGCCCCAGCAGATGCCGGCGCTCCGACGACAGTGAGCGCGCGTACCCGTCCAGGACCTCGCGCAGGGCCCTCTCCTCGGTCGAGGGACCGTCCACCAGGTCACCCAGCGGCGTGATCAGCGGTGGGTCCGGGGCGATGCGCCGTCCTCCGTCCTCGACCCGCGTGAGTTTCGCGAAGGCCTGGAGGTGGGTGCGGGTCCGGGCGCGTGCCGCCGCCCGGGCGGCGCGTCGCCGGGCCTCGCGGTCCGTCGACGACGTCATCAGCTCCCGCAGCCGGTCGGCGTCGTCCTGCGCGTACCAGATGTCGAGGGTGCGCATCCCGGCGAACTCCCGCATGCGCCGGCGGTAGGCCTTCACACAGGCCCGCACGGCTTCGTCCTGCGCCTCGACCGGGAAGCCGTTCGCCCGGCCGGCGACGGCGAGGCTCGCCGCCAGCCGCTTGACGTCCCATTCGAAGGGACCGGCGTGCGTCTCGTCGAAGTCGTTGATGTCGAAGACGAGACGGCGTTCCGGGGAGGCCAGCAGGCGGAAGTTGAGCAGGTGGGCGTCACCGCACAACTGCACGGTCAGGCCGGTGTCCGGGGCCGGTCCGAGGTCCGCCGCCATGATCGCCGCCGCTCCCCGGTAGAACCGGAAGGGGGACTCGAGCATGCGGCCGTGGCGGACCGGCACCAGCTCGGGCAGCCGGGTCGCCGACTGCCGCTCGATCACGTCGACGGGGTCGGGCCGGTCCCGGGCCGCCTCGAACCGGCCGTGGGACGAGCGCGGCGCACGGCCGCGCGCCTCCTTGCCGTGGGCGGCCCGCTCGGCCGGGGAGAGGGAGGCGCTGAACGGACTCGGTACGGCCATCGCTGTCTCCCGCCTGCGCCGCGAACGACGACTGCTCGCCGAACGACGACTGCTCGCCGAACGACGACTGCTCGCCGCCCATCCCACCGCGTCCGCGCCCCGGCCGGATCACCCGCCGTGGGTGACCCGGCGACGGCGGCCGGGCGGAAGGCTGGTCCCGCGCTCGCGCAGCGGCCCGAGCGCGCCGCGCGGGAGGAGGAGCCATGAGCGCGACACCCGGTCCGGCCCCCGGCCCCGGACGGACGCACACGCCCGACGGCGCGGCCCCCGGCCCGCCGGACGGCCCCGCCGGGATCCTGGGGGCACTCGGGCGCTCCTGGCAGTGGATCCTCGCCTCCGCGCTCGCCACCCTCGTACCGGGCATCGTCGTGCTGGTGTGGCCGGACACCACGCTGCACGTCCTCGCGGTGCTCATCGGCCTGTACCTGCTGGTGGCCGGGGCGTTCCGGTTCGTCGGCGTCCTCGGCCGGGAGGAGCAGGGCGCACGGTCGCCCGAACTCCTGTTGGCGGTGCTGTACGTCCTGGCCGGAGTGCTCTGCCTGCGCAACCCGCTGCAGACCGTCGCCGCCCTCTCCCTGGTCGTCGGAGCGGTCTGGCTGGTGTCGGGGATGCTCACCCTCTTCACGGCCGTCGCCTCGCGGGACCTGCCGCACCTCGGCGTGGCGCTGCTCGCCGTCGTCGCGGGGATCGTCGTCCTGGCCCTGCCCGCCGAATCGGCCCGGGCGTTGACCCGGCTCCTCGGCCTGTGGCTCGTCCTCCTCGGACTGGCCGAGGCCGCCGTCGCCCTGGCCTGGCGGGCCGCGCTGCGCGGGTCGGGCACGGCGGAGACGCCCCGCCGTCCCGCGGGCACCGGCTGAGACGTCCGGCCGGGGGATCGCTGCCTCACCCGTCCCGGGTGAGGCAGCGATCCCCCGGCACGCACACGCTGAAGTCGGCACACAACGGCATGTCGGGCACGGGCGGCCCGGAACGGAGGAGTGAGATGAGTGGTGCGACGTACCTCGCGTACGACTATCCGCTGCTGAGCGCTTTCTGGACCATGCTGGTCTTCTTCCTGTGGATCATGTGGTTCATCCTGCTCTTCCGGGTCGTCATGGACATCTTCCGCGATGACGCCCTGAGCGGCTGGGCCAAGGCCGGCTGGCTGGTGTTCACGGTCGTCCTGCCCTTCCTGGGCGTCTTCGTCTACGTGATCGCCCGCGGCAAGAACATGGGGCGCCGCGAGATCGCACAGGCGCGCGCCCAGCAGGAGGCCTTCGACAGTTACGTCCGTGAGACCGCCAAGGGCGCCGACGGCCGCACCGGCAGCGTCGACGAACTCGCCAGGCTGTCCGAGATCAAGGCCCGCGGCGACATCTCGGACGACGAGTTCCGCAGGGCGAAGGAACTGGTCCTGAGCGGCCACGGCCCGGCGGAACACGCGAGTCCGTTCGCTTCGTCCGCAGAGCGCTGACCGCACGACACCGAATCGAGGCATCGGAATGACAGCGACACACCCGACGCACGGCGCACGCGGCGCCACCGGCGCGCACGCGCCGTCGGCGAAGCGGCAGTGGGCCGAAGGCCTGATGGTCTTCGCCGCCGTCTCGCTCATGATCGTGTCGGTGCTCGACATCCTCCGGGGCATCATGGGCATCGCCGAGGACGACGTCTTCGTCACGACGCAGGACTACGTCTTCCAGTTCGACCTCAGCGCGTGGGGCTGGACCCACCTGGTGCTCGGTGCCATCGGGGTGCTCGTCAGCCTCGGCCTGGTCCGGGGGGCCCTGTGGGCCCGCGTCGCCGGCGTGGTGATCGCCGGACTCCTCATCATCGCCAACTTCCTGTCCCTGCCGTACTACCCGGTCTGGTCCGTCGTGATGATCGCCTTCTCCGGGTTCATCATCTGGGCGCTGTGCACGTCGCGTTCGCACAGCGGCGCGGAACGCTGAGCCAGGGCTCCGTGCGGACCGTCGGCCGGGAGGGCGCCGGGTGGGCGCGACTGGCCCTCCTCGCCCTCGCGGCCGGCGTCCTGGTCCCGCTCGTGTCCGCCGGTCTGCGCGGCGTGCTCTGGGTGCTGCTCGGCCTCGCCGGACTGGCCCTGGCGGCCGTGGGGCTGTGGTGGACGCTCGCCCACTTCGGGGCGGTGCGGATCGTGGGGGCGGTGCTGTGCGTGACGGCTCCGCTGACGGTCCTCGCCCTGTACGCCGCGGCCGGGATGCTGGGACCGGCCGCGCTGTCCCTGGCGCTGTGGGCGCTGGCCGTGGGCGCGGCGCGGACGGCGGTGGCGCCCGGGCCCACCGGGCCGGTGCCCACCCCGCCGCCGCGCCGTCCCTGGGCGGTGATGAACCCGCGCTCCGGCGGTGGCAAGGTCGACCGCTTCCGGCTGGCGGACCGGGCTCGGTCGGCGGGCGTCCGGGTGGTGCTGCTCGGCTCCGGGCACCAGGACGTGGCCGCGCTCGCCGAGGACGCCGTGCGCGACGGAGCCGACCTGCTGGCGGTGGCCGGCGGGGACGGCACCCAGGCGCTGGTGGCGGAGGTGGCCGCCCGGCACGACGTGCCGTTCCTGGTGATCCCGGCCGGCACCCGCAACCACTTCGCACTCGACCTCGGACTCGACCGGAACGATCCGGCGAAGGCCCTGGACGCCCTGACGGACGGCGTCGAACTCCGCGTCGACCTCGGGTTCGCCGCGGACCGGGTGTTCGTCAACAACGCCTCCTTCGGCACGTACGCGGCGGTCGTGGGCGATCCCGCCTACCGGGAGGAGAAGCGGCAGACCACGCTCCGGATGATGCCCGGGCTGCTGTCCGGTCCCGCGGCGCCCCGGCTGCGGATGCGCGCGGACGGTACCCGGGCGGACGGGCTGCAGGCCCTGCTCGTCAGCAACAACCCGTACCTGCGGGCGGTCGACGCCTCCCGGCCGGGGCGCCGGGAGCGGCTGGACTCCGGACGGCTGGGGGTCCTGGGCGTGCGGGTGGAGAGCGCGGTACGGGCCGCGGGGATGGCGCGCGGCCCCCGCGCGGCCGGTCTGCTGCGGCTCACCACCGGGGAAGTCGTCGTGGAGGCGGACACCCCGGCCGTCCCGGCCGGTGTGGACGGGGAACACGTGCTGCTGCCGGCCCCCGTGGTGTGCCGGATCGTCCCCGGAGCGCTGCGCGTGCGCGTTCCGCGCGGTGCGGTGGGTACGCGGCGGGGGAGCGGGGCACCCGACTGGCCGCGGGTGACGAGGCTCGCGCTGGGGCGGCGGGAGGACGGTCCGTGATACGACGGTCGCGGTCGTGACCGGGAAGGCGGTGGACATGTGCCGTTGGCTCGCCTATTCGGGCACCCCCATCCTGCTCGACAGCATCCTCTACAGGCCGGTCCACTCACTGATCGACCAGAGCCTGCACGCCAAGATGGGCGTCGAGACGACCAACGGCGACGGGTTCGGCGTGGGCTGGTACGTGCCGGACAAGGACAGCCCCGCCGTCGTCCGGGACATCGGACCGGCGTGGAGCGACCGCAACCTGCGGGAGATCGCCGAGCACGTCGTCTCGCCGCTCTTCTTCGCCCACATCCGGGCCTCGACCGGCACCGCGGTGCAGCAGACCAACTGCCACCCGTTCCGGCACGGCCGCTGGATGTGGATGCACAACGGGGCGATCGCCGAGTTCCACCTGGTCAGGCGCGACCTCGCGCTGGCCGTCGAGCCGGAGCTGTTCCCGTACGTCGAGGGGTCCACGGACTCGGAGATGATGTTCTACCTGTCGCTGACCTTCGGCCTGGAGGAGGATCCGCCCGGTGCCGTCGCCCGGATGGCCGGCCTGGTGGAACGCGTCGGTCACGAGCACGGCGTGGAGTTCCCGCTGCAGATGACGGTCTCGGTGACCGACGGCGTGCGCCTGTGGGCGTTCCGCTACTCCAGCCAGAAGGAATCGCGCTCGCTCTTCTACAGCACCCGCGTGGACACGCTGCGCTCCCTCCACCCGGACCTGGCCTTCCTGCAGGACATGTCCGACGAGGCACGTCTCATCGTCTCCGAGCCCCTGGGCGACCTGCCCGGCGCCTGGAACGCCGTCCCCGAGGACACCTACGGCGTGGTGGGGCCCGAGGGAGACCGGATGGACACCTTCACGCCCCTGGTGGCCTGAAGCTCCCGGCGAAGTGGCCGTGACGGGTCGTCCCTGCCCCGAGCGGCTCGTATCGGATCGCGGGGCGTGGCCGCCGACTGGCAGGCTGCCCGCATGGATCAGGCGGAAGCACTGCTCATCGGAGGACGGGCCGGCGTCGGCAAGACGACCGTGGCGTGGGAGGTTTCCGCGCTGCTGCGTGCCGAGGCGGTCTCCCACGCGGTCATCGAGGGCGACTTCATGGGGCAGGTGCATCCGGCGCCGGAGGGGGACCCCCACCGCTCGGAGATCACCGAGAGCAATCTGACCGCCGTGTGGGCGAACTTCGCCCGACGTGGCTACCGGCGCCTGATCTACACGAACACCGTGAGCGTGCTGCCCGAGCAGACGGGCATGTTCGAGCGTGCCCTGGGGGCCGGGGCGGGGATCGTACGCGTCCTGCTCACCGCGTCGGACGCCACCGCCCGTGAGCGGCTGGCGGGCCGGGAACTCGGTTCCGAGCTGGAGCGGGAGCTGGAGGGCAGCGCCCGCAAGGCGCGGCTCCTGGACCGGCACGCCCCGGCGGGGACGGTACGGGTGGTGACGGACGGACGGACCGTCACGGACATCGCGCGGGAAGTGGTGGCCGCCACCGGCTGGGCCGCCGGGCCGGCACAGCCGTGACCGGTGCGCCGCGCCGGACCCGTTGACCTCCCTCTGACACGCCCTTACCTTGTCGGCGTTCGTCATGTCAGATGCGGTTCGAAACCACGAACGGCATCGTCCTCCCCCACGAGAGGCAGACCGCATGAGCCGCGCCGCCGACGACCTGCCCCACCCGCCCCCCGCCCGCAGACTCCTGCTGAAGGGCGCCCTCGCCGCGGGCGCCCTGGCCACGGCGACCCCCGCCGCCGCCCACGCCGCCACGCCGATCAAGGCAGCCCCGTACGTGAACCCGCTCGTCCCCCACCGCGCCGACCCGCACATCACCCGGCACACCGACGGCTTCTACTACTTCACCGGCACCGCACCCGAGTACGACCGGATCGTCCTGCGCCGCTCCCGTACCCTGGGCGGGCTCGGGAGTGCCGCCGAGGCCGTGATCTGGCGGGCGCACCCCACCGGCGACATGGGTGCCCACATCTGGGCGCCGGAGATGCACCGGGTCGCCGGCAAGTGGTACGTCTACTTCGCCGCCGCGCCCGCCGAGGACGTGTGGGCGATCCGCATCTGGGTGCTGGAGAACGCCCACCCCGACCCCTTCAAGGGCACCTGGGTCGAGAAGGGACGGATCAGGACCGCGTGGGAGACCTTCTCCCTGGACGCCACCACCTTCGCCCACCGCGGCACCCGCTACCTCGCCTGGGCCCAGCACGAACCCGGCATGGACAACAACACCGCCGTCTGGCTCTCCGAGATGGCCGACCCCTGGACCCTGACAGGGTCTCAGATACGGCTCTCCACGCCCGAGTACGACTGAGAGCGCATCGGCTTCGCCGTCAACGAGGGACCGTACGTGCTGCACCGCAACGGCCGGCTGTTCATGACCTACTCGGCCAGCGCCACCGACCACCACTACTGCGTGGGGCTGCTGACCGCCGACGAGGACAGCGACCTCATGGACCCCGCGAGCTGGGCCAAGTCGCCCGTCCCCGTCTTCACCAGCAACGACACCACCGAGCAGTACGGGCCCGGCCACAACTGCTTCACCGTCGCCGAGGACGGCCGCACCGACGTGCTCGTCTACCACGCCCGCCAGTACAAGGAGATCACCGGCGACCCGCTCGACGACCCCAACCGCCACACCCGCGTCCAGAAACTCGGCTGGAAGGCGGACGGCACCCCCGACTTCGGCGTCCCCGTGGCCGACACCGAGGGGGCGTGACATGAGACGTGCCCACGCCGTACTGCTCGCACTCTGTCTCGCGCTCGCCGGTTCCCTGGCCACCGCCGGGCCCGCGCAGGCCGCCCCGCAGACGATCGTCAACGGCACGCAGTTCACCGACCGTTCGGGAAGTCCCGTACACGCCCACGGCGGTGGTGTCCTCAAGGTCGGCGCGTACTACTACTGGTTCGGCGAGCACCGCAACGCCGACAACACCTTCCGCTCCGTGGACGCCTACCGTTCCACCGACCTGAAGAACTGGGAGTTCCGCAACCATGTGCTGACCGAGGCGAGCCACCCGGAACTCGCCACCGCCAACATCGAGCGGCCCAAGGTCATGTACAACGCGTCCACCGGCCGGTTCGTGATGTGGATGCACAAGGAGAACGGCAGCGACTACAGCGAGGCCCGCGCCGCCGTCGCCGTCTCCGACACCGTGGACGGGGACTACACCTGGCGGGGCAGCTTCCGGCCGCTGGGGCAGCACATGTCCCGCGACATCACCGTCTTCACGGACACCGACGGCGCCGGCTACATGGTCTCCGCCGCCCGCGAGAACTACGACCTGCACATCTACCGGCTCACCGCCGACCACACCGGCATCGCGGGCCTGGTCGCCAATCCCTGGCCCGGCGGCCACCGCGAGGCCCCGGCCCTGTTCAAGCGGAACGGCGTGTACTTCATGCTGACTTCCGGCGCCACCGGCTGGAGCCCCAACCAGCAGCAGTACGCCACCGCCACCAGCCTCTCCGGCCCCTGGTCGGCGATGCGCGACGTCGGCGACTCGACCGCCTTCGGTTCCCAGACCGCGTACGTCCTGCCGGTGCAGGGGACTTCCGGCACCTCGTACCTGTACCTGGGCGACCGCTGGGGCAACTCCTTCGGCGGGACCGTCAACGACTCCCGGTACGTGTGGCTGCCGCTGACCTTCCCGTCGTCCACGTCGATGTCGATGTCCTGGTCGCCCGAGGTCACCCTCGACACGGCCGCCGGGACGGTCACCGGCACCAACGCCACATACCACACGCTGATCGCGCGGCACAGCGGTAAGTGCGCGGACGTGACCAGCCAGTCGGTGTGGCCGGGGGCGCAGATCAAGCAGTACGACTGCAACGGCGGCGGCAACCAGAAGTACTGGTTCAAGCCCGTCGGCGGCGGCTACCACCAGCTGGTGGTCCGCGGCAGCAGCCTGTGCGTGCGGGAGAACGCGAGCACGGTCACGCAGGAGAACTGCGACGCCTCCGCGACCGGCCAGCAGTGGTCCGTCACCACCACGGGCTCCTACGTCAACGTCATGTCCCGCGCCACCGGCGAGTGCCTGGACGTGAACGGCGGCTCCACCGCCAACTCGGCGGCGCTCATCACGTACACCTGCAACGGAGGGACCAACCAGCAGTGGACACGCGGGACATGAGACCGGGCCGCACGCTCGGCCGGGCCGCCATGACGACGGCCGTGGCGCTGGGCATCGGCCTGTCGGCCGTACCGGCCCAGGCACAGCGGCACCAGGGGCGTCCGCCCGCCCCCGGCATCGAGAACTGCACGGCCACCGCCTGCCACTTCGACCTGCCGCCCGGCACCTACGACGTGCGGGTCACCCTCGGCGGTGACCGGGCGTCCAGCACCGCCATCGGCGGCGAGACCCGGCGCGCCCTGCTCCCGGAGACCGCCGCACCGGCCGGGGAACGTGTCGTCCGGAGCTTCACCGTGAACGTCCGCACACCCGAGGGGGAACCCCTCGGCGCCGGGGGCGCGCCCGGACTCGACCTCACCGTCGGCGGAACCGCGCCCGCGCTCGCCGGCATCCGGGTCACCCCGGCCCGGCACGCCCGGCAGATCCTCCTGGTCGGCGACTCCACGGTCTGCGACCAGCCCGGTGACCCGTACTCCGGCTGGGGCCAGCGACTGCCCCAGTACCTGCGCAAGGGGCTGTCCGTGGCCAACTACGCGGACTCCGGGGAGAGTACGGTCAGCTATCTCGGGAACCCGCTCCTCTGGGACACCGTCCGGTCACTGATCCGGCGCGGCGACCTCGTCCTGATCCAGCTCGCCCACAACGACAAGACCACCGACGGGGCGACCTACCGGGCCAACCTGGAGACCCTGGTGACGGGCGTGCGGGAGCGGGGCGGCGAGCCCGTCCTCGTGACCCCGGTCGTGCGGCGCTGGTTCAACACCGACGGCACCCTGGACAACACCACCGCCCTGCTGGTCAACGGGCTCGGCGTCGACCACCCGGCCGTCATCCGCTCCGTCGCCGCCGACCGGGACGTCCCGCTGATCGACCTCACCGCGCGGACCAAGGAAGTGGTGGAGTCCCTCGGGGTGGAGGGCTCCAAGGCCCTGTACCTCTACAACGAGAAACGGGACAACACGCACACCTCCGTGCACGGCGCCACCGTGTACGCGGACCTGGTCCGCGAAGAACTGCTGAACCTGCGTCTGGTGCCCAAGGGCACAGTCAGGGTGGGATGAAACCCCTGGGGCGCTCCGACCGGAACCGGGGCGCCCCAGGCCCGACTTCACGACTTCACGTCTTCACGCCCGGACAGTTCGGCCGGCACCGAAGCGTCCCGCTCCTAGCGTGGCCGCATGAACGAGAACACGCAGACCGGTACCCCTTCCACGGCCGTCACCGGCATGGTCGACCACGTCCTCGCGCTGGCCGCCACCTGGACCCGCTGGGACGGCGAACCCGCGCACGTCGACGGCCGCGTCCACACCCCGCACAAGGCGATCCGCCGCGTCGCCGACCACCTCGTCGACCATCTCGCGGAGCTGGAGGCCCGGCTCGCCGGTGAGGACCCCCAGCCCGACCACTGGCACGCCTCCCTGATCACCACCGAGGCGGACCTCGCCCCCTTCACCCCGCAGGACCTCGACGAGGCCCGCAGCCGCCTCACCCGGCTCGCCCGCGTCTGGGCCAACCGCCTCGACGCGCTCACCGACGAACAGCTCGACGACTCGCCCGGCGAGGGCTGGAGCTTCCGCGAACTCGCCCGTCACCTCACCGAGTCCGTCTACTACGCGGATGCCGTCGGAGACCTGTCGTGACCGCCTTCGCCGACCTCCACCACGCGGACGAACCCCTGCTGCTGCCCAACGCCTGGGACCACGCCTCCGCCTTCCTCCTCGCCGCCCACGGCTTCCGGGCCGTCGGCACCACCAGCCTGGCCGTCGCCGCGGCGGCCGGCCTGCCCGACGGGGCCGCGGCCACCCGCGAGGAGACACTGCGGCTCGCCCTCACCCTCGGCTCGGGACCGTTCCTGCTCTCCGTGGACGCGGAGGGCGGCTTCGGCGACGACCCCGACGACGTGGCCGAACTGGCCCGTGAGCTGTACGCGCTGGGCGCCGCCGGCATCAACCTGGAGGACGGACTGGGGCCCGCCGACCGGCACGCCGCGAAGATCGCCGCCGTCCGGGCGGCGGCCCCCGGCCTCTTCGTGAACGCCCGCACCGACACGTACTGGCTCGGCGACGGCGAGGACACCCCCCGCCGCCTCGACGCCTATCTCCGGGCGGGCGCGCACGGCGTGTTCGTGCCCGGCCTCACCGGCTCCCGGGAGATCGCCGCCCTGGTGCGCGGCCTGGCCGGCGTCCCCCTCAACATCCTCTACTCGCCCACCGGCCCCTCCGTGCCCCACCTCGCCGACCTCGGCGTCCGCCGTATCAGCCTCGGCTCGCTGCTGTACCGGCGGGCCCTGGGCGCGGCGCTGGAGACGGCGACCGACATCAGGGCGGGCCGGAAACCGGAGGGCACGGCACCGTCGTACGAGGAGATCCAGAAGCTGAGCGGACGAGCCGATGAGGCATGACCCTGGTACGGTTGACGCTTTCGCGGGTATCAGACCCTTTGGACTCATCTCCGGCGAGGGACCGAGGAGCCATGGACATGGACATCCCCGGCGAGAAACGGCTGGCGGCAGCGGTCGTGAGGGACGACGAGGGGCGGGTGCTCCTGGTGCGCCGCAGCGCGGCGGAGAAATTCCTGCCCCGGGTGTGGGGCGTCCCGTGCGGCAAACTCGAACCCGACGAGGACGCCCGCGACGGCGCGCTGCGCGAGCTGAAGGAGGAGACGGGCCTGCTCGGCGAGATCGTGCGCAAGGTGGGCGAGTCGTCCTTCGTCAGCGACTACCGGGGCCGGGAGACCAAGAACTGGCAGGAGAACTTCCTGGTCCGCCCGCTGACGGACCGGATCACGCTCCCCCTGCCGGACCAGGCCCACGCCTGGCTGCACCCGTCCGAGCTGTCCGGCGTCGACATCGACGACTACAACCTCGACGTCGTACGCCAGGCCCTCACGGACTCCTGAGCAGCTCCGCGAGACCCTTCAGCGCGGCCAGGTAGCCCGGCACGTCCAGCGGCTGCTTGGGCACCGCTCCCGCGTGCGGGCCCGCCGCCGTGAACACGTCGGTGTGCCGCCGCCGTTCGGCTCCCGTCTCCAGGAACAGCGTCACCGTCGGCGCCCGTGTGTCGCACCAGGCGCGGTGCAGGGTGTGCGCGGGCAGGGCGTAGGTGCTCCCCGCCGCGTAGCGGCCGGTGTGGGACAGCCGCAGCCGCGCCGGACCCGCCGGGGTCAGCAGCCAGTCGGCCGATCCGTCCGCCAGGGACTCCTCGTACCGGGTCGCCTCGATACCACCGGCGCCGCCCGCCTCGTACAACTCCATGCAGAGCCGCCCGCGCACGATGTGCGAGGCCAGCGCGCAGCGGTGGTTGTGGATGTCCTCCTTGCCGGTGCCGCCCGCGCCCGCGTGCCACAGGTGGACGCGCAGCATGTGCCGCGGACCCGCGTCGACCAGCAGCAGCTTGTCGAAGCCGAGCACATGCCGGTACGACAGCCGGGCGCGGCCCTCGAGATCGCCCTCGCCGCAGGCCAGTTCGGTGACCAGCTCCAACAGCCGGTCGTCGGCGCCCAGTTCCGCGACCACCGCGCCCGCCGCGGCCACCCGGTCCCGCTCGGGCAGCTCACCGTCCAGTGTCCGGGCCAGTAACCGCCGTGCCGCCGGAACCCGCCGACCCCCCATGTGCTCCATCCCTTCCCTCACCGCTCGTCCGGCCGGTACGTCCACAGGGCGTGCGCCCGCAGCGCCGACAGGCCCTGGTACGTCATCCACATCGGGTGCCGCAGTTCGGTGCTGCCGCCCCGGCCCCAGGACCAGATGCCGTCCCGCTGCCCCGACCGCACCGCGGCGACGGCTCCGTCCACCAGCTCCCGCCACGTCTCCTCCAGGCCGTCCTGCCGGGCGACCTCCAGCGCGCCCCGGGAGAGCAGGGCCCGCGCGATCCAGGTCGCGGTGAAGTGCCGTACGTTCAGCACCTCGTGGCGCGCGGGATCGTCCGGGCGGGGCCGGCGCACCTCCTCGCGCAGGTTCTCCAGGTCCAGGCAGGCGTGGTGCGGCGCGTCGGGGCAGGACAGCAGCCAGCGCACGCCGTCCTCACGGGCGGCGCGCACGCCCGCGTTCTCGCCCAGGACACGTGCGGCACGCTCCAGGGCGACCACCGCCTGCGCGGTGTGCAGGGGGACGGCGGCCCGTACGGCGCGTCCAGCCGGTAGCCCCAGCAGCGCAGACGGTCACGGGCGGGGTCGCTGATCGCCCCGTCGACGAGGGCCTCGCGCAGCGGCGGCAGGGCGCCGCCGCGGGGCGCGGCGCGCAGCAGCCCGCGCAGCACCGTCGTCACCACGTGTGTCGACTCCCGTCCGGCGCGGTCGAGTCCCGGGGTGAACGCGGTCGTGCAGCGGTCCACCTCCCGGGCGAGACGCTCGGGTGACACGCCCGCCCGGGCCAGCGCGCCCAGCACCAGCGCGGTCACCTCGGGCCGGGCCTCGGCCCCCTGCGACCGGGCCGACCAGCCACCGCCCGGAAGCCGCAGCCGCCACAGCGTGTCGACCAGCTCGCCCGGCACCAGCCGGCCGTCGGTCATGCCCAGGTCGAGCAGGGTCTGCAGCCCGTACGCCGTGCCGACGGACGTGGGGCGGGAGGGACCGCTCTCGCCCAGGGAGTGCGACCAGCCGGTGAGCCGCCCCCGGTCCGGGTCGTCGACCACCGACACCTGTGCGACCAGGGTGTCGTACGCGGACGCGAGGACATCGGGGAGCGGGCCGGGCGTGGGGCCGGTGACGGGCCCCGGAGGGGTGGCCGCGGGGGCGGATCCGGCGGTCCGGGCGCGCACCAGCGCCGCCGCCAGCCACGCGGCGAGCGCCGTGCCGGCCCCGCTCACCGAGGAGACCAGGTACTTCGCCGCCTCCCCGCCCAGGGAGTCGGGCAGCACCTGGAACAGGAACTGGAACACCCCGTACCCGGCGGCCACGCAGCCGAGCCCGCCGAGCCAGCCCACGAACCGTACGGGACGGGACGCCCCGCCGTCCGGCCCGGCGGGCGGCGGGGCGGGGCGCACAGGGCTCAAGGGGTCGCGCCCCAGGCGTTGTCGAGACATGGAGCGCTCCCTCCCCGCGGGCGGCGGCACATGGTTCTCCCTGAAGATCCCATCCTAGGAAATCGGCTCCGACTCAACGTCCGTACCGCTGTTCTCGCCGTCTCACACCCGACACGCGCGTCCGACGGTCAACTTGCTTAAGCACGGGGCCAGTTCACAAGAGCGATGTGCAGGGCCCCGACCGCTGCGTCCCAGGACGCCCGGACGTCCCGGGGGTCGCCGAAGGCGCCGGCGGACTCCAGGGCGCAGTAGCCGTGGAAGGTGCTGCGCAGCAGGCGTACGGCGTCGGTGAGGCCGGGTTCCCGCAGGCCGTACGCCCGGAGCAGGCCGTAGGTGAGCTCGGCGGTGCGACGCAGGGCGGGGGAGCCGGCGACCAGGGACCGGTCCAGGGGGAGCTGGATGGCGGCGTAACGGCCCGGGTGGCTCAGGGCGTACTCCCGGTAGGCGTTCGCGAAGGCGGCCAGCGCCTCCTCGCCGGTCCGTCCGGCGACCGCCGCCGCGATCCGGTCGGTCATCTCGCCACCGGCCAGCAGGGCCATCCGGGTGCGCAGGTCCCGCAGGCCGCGCACATGTGCGTAGAGGCTCGCGTCCTTCACTCCGAAGCGCCGGGCCAGCGCGGACAGGGTGACGTTCTCGTAGCCCGCCTCGTCGGCGAGGTCGGCGGCGGCCGCGACGAGACGGTCGGTGGTGAGTCCGGCGCGCGGAATGGAAGCCTCCGAATCAAACCCGACAGGAAGCGCCCAGCCTACCGAGCACATGTGCGCGAGCCGCCGTGTCCGGGGCATGCGGCGCTCATCTGCAAGTTGTTCAACGTTCATGCGCCTCCTTGATCCTCCACAGGCGGCGTCGTCGCGCCGCGGTATCGAGGAGGCATTCCATGGGTCACGGGCACGCACACGGACACCATCACCACCATCACGGACACGACCACCAGCACGAGACGACGGCCCCGCTGCCCGCCGCCTTCGACACCTCCGTGCCCGACGAGGCGCTGAACCCCGAGCAGAAGTCCCGCCGCACGCTGCTGCGCCGGGCCGGGCTGCTCGGTGCGGGCCTCGCGGCCGGCACTGTGCTGTCCGCCGGCGCCGGTGCGGCCACGCCCGCGCACGCGGCGGGCGACAGCCGTCGCGGCAAGGGCAACGGCAAGGGTTTCCTGTGGCTGGCCGGTGACCACCACATCCACACCCAGTACAGCAGCGACGGCAAGTACCGCGTCGTCGACCAGGTCCGCCAGGGCGCCAAGCACGGCATGGACTGGCTGGTCATCACCGACCACGGCAGCACCACCCACGCCAAGATCGGCGTCGACAAGGTCAACCCGGACATCAAGGAGGCCCGCGCCGCCTACGAGGACACCCTCGTCTTCCAGGGCCTGGAGTGGAACATCCCGGCCGCCGAGCACGGAACCGTCTTCGTCCACCCGGGCCCGGGCGAGGTGTCCGTCCTCAAGCAGTTCGAGACCGACTACGACGGCAGCGTCAAGGGCGCCTCCGATTCCACCCCCGCCAACGAGGCCCTCGCCGTCGCCGGTCTGAACTTTCTCGCCGACCAGGTGAGACGGCGCAAGGTCAAGGACGCCCTGATGCTCGCCAACCACCCGGCGCGGCGCGGTGTCGACTCCCCGCACGAGATCCGCGCCTGGCGGGACGCCACCGGCACGAACCCCCAGATCGCCGTCGGCTTCGAGGGCGCCCCCGGCCACCAGGCCGCCGGCCTGCCCAAGCCGCTGGGCATGGGCCGCGCCCGCGGCATCTACGACAACAACCCCGGCGCCAACTCCTTCTCCGGCTACCCGCTGGAGAGCTACCGCACCTGGGGCGGCTTCGACTGGATGACCGCCACCGTCGGCGGCCTCTGGGACAGCCTCCTCGCCGAGGGCCGCCCCTGGTGGATCACCGCCAACTCCGACTCCCACCAGGTGTACGCCGACACCGCCGCACGCGGCACGGGCGGCGACTTCAACACCGACGGCCGGTACCCCAACCCCGTCTACGCGGGTCAGATCGACACCACCCAGGGCGACTACTGGCCCGGCCAGTACAGCCGCACCCACGTCGGCTCCGACGGCTTCTCCTACGCCGCCGTCATGGACGGCATCCGCGCCGGCCGCATCTGGGTCGACCACGGCCAGCTCATCAGCGGCCTCGACGTCCGTGTCTCCGGAGGCAGCCGCTGGGCCACCCTCGGCGGCGCCCTGCACGTGCGCAAGGGCACCAAGGTCACGCTGACCGCGGACATCGCCCTCGCCGGCGGCGCCAACTGGGCGGGGTTCATCCCCAAGCTCGCCCGCGTGGACGTCATCCAGGGCGATGTCACCGGCCCGGTCGCCGACAAGGACACGTTCACCGCGCCCACGGCGAAGGTCGTCCGGTCGTACGACGTCGACAAGACGACCGGCACCGTCCGGGTCACCTTCGACCTCGGCCGCGTCGACCGCCCGGTGTACGTCCGGCTGCGCGGCACCGACGGCAACCGGTCCGCCGTCGGCGCGATGGGCGCCCGGGTCGACCCGGCGGGCCCCGCCCTCGACGTCGTCGGCGACGCCGACCCGTGGCGCGACCTGTGGTTCTACACCAACCCGGTGTGGGTCCTGCCGTCGTGACGCCGCACGCACTCACCGTGGACGCGGGCATCGGGGACCTGCTCGACGCCGACCGCCTGCTGCACCGGATGGCAGCCGAACTCGTCCTCTCCGAGGACACGTTCGGCTGCACCCACCTGGTACGCGACGACCGTCCGCGCGTCGTCGTGTCCCTGTCCCTGCCCTCGCGGCCGCTCCCGGACACCCTCCGGGAGCGGCTCGCGGGGTACGGCGCCGTCTCCCCGGGCCTGCCCGACGAGGTGGGGCGCGCGGTGCTCTATCCGGGTGTCTCCGCGCTCACCGGCACGCTGACCGTCGCGGAGCTGCTCGCCGGCTCCGCGATCGCCCGCGTGACGGTCCTGGGCACGCCCGAGCCACCCGGCCCGGACACACGCATCGTGACCCGCGACCACGTGCGGCCGCAGTGGCAGCGGGACGAACTCGTCCTCGCCGCCACCCCGGCCCTGGGCGGCACCCTCGTGCCGTTCGAGGTCCCGGACCCCACGCCCTGCTGTGCGGACCACTGAGCCCCGTCAGTCGCGCGGCTCCGAGAAGACGAAGGAGAACTCGGCAGGTCCGGGCCACAGGTAGTACCGGGGCAGCGGGCCCGGACCGCAGGACTGCGAGCCGATGCCGTGCTGCCGGTGGTCCAGGTTGACCCAGACCGTGTCGCCGGGGACGAGGTCGGTGCGGTGGCGGGCGGCGTCCAGGTGCTCGGTGGTCCAGGGCCGGGCCGTGAACCAGAACTCCGGGTCGCCGTCGGCCCGCAGACCGCCGATCTCCACCCAGCGCACGTTCGCGTGGGCGCCGTTCTCCTGCGGGCGGACGTAGGGCGTCTGGAGCTCCCCGACGCTCGCGTCCCACAGCAGGTCCTTGGACGCGGCCCGGGTGTCCGGGTACGACTCGTTCCCGCCGCCGAACCAGAAGACGGCGTCCTCGGGGGTGACCCCGAGGAGGCCGAAGCGGATGCCGAGCCGGGGCAGCGGCACCCGCCAGTCGCCCTCCGGCACGACCGAGACGGTCAGCCGCACCCGCGTGCCGTCGGACGTCCAGCGGTACGCCGTCCGCAGGCCCGTCTCCCGGCCGGCGGGCGCCACCCGGGTCCGTACGGTCAGCGCGTCACCGTCCGTCTCGACCGCGTCCAGCCGGTGCCGCATGCGGTGCAGGCCCAGCTCGCGCCAGAGCGGTCCGTACCGGGTGTCCGTCTGCCAGGTCGCCCCGTCGTCGTTGTCGGTGGTCGCCCGCCACACGTCCAGCCGCAGATCGCTCACCGGCACACCGGAGAGCGTGCGCACCGCGCCGGTGCGGGCGTCGAAGACCGCCGGTCCCAGCGTGATCCGGTCACCGTCGACGGAGGGCCGCACGCCGGTCGCCGCCGGCAGCGGGGCGCGGCGGGCCACCGTCCGCTGCGCCCAGGCCACTTCGTGGCCCTTGCCGGCCCAGGACCCGTCCTCGGCGAGCAGGGCGCGCACGGACCACTGGACCTCCTCGCCGCCGCCGTCCGGGGCCTCGGGCAGCTTGACCTCCGCCGACTCCCCGGGGGCGAGCGGCGGCACGGTGAGCCGGTGGGCCCCCGTCGGCTCACCGTCCACCTGGTGGCAGAACTCGAACGTGAGATGGGCCAGGTCCGCGAAGTCGTACCGGTTGGTCACCCGTACGGTGCCGTCCGCGTCGCCCGCCTCGATCCGGACCGGCTCGATCACCTTCTTGTACTCGATCAGCCCCGGTGACGGCGTGCGGTCCGGGAACAGCAGCCCGTCGCAGACGAAGTTGCCGTCGTGCAGCTCCTCCCCGAAGTCACCGCCGTAGGCGTAGCCCAGCTCAGGATGCTCGACACCGTGGTCGATCCACTCCCAGACGAAGCCGCCCTGGAGCCGGTCGTACCGCTCGAACAGCTCCTGGTACTCGGTGAGTCCGCCGGGGCCGTTGCCCATGGCGTGCGCGTACTCGCAGAGGATCACGGGCAGTTCGCGCCTGCGGCGGGTGCCGCCGTCCAGGCCCCGCGCGATCCGCTCGACCTCCTCGTGCGGCGGGTACATCCGCGAGTACACGTCCGTGTCGCGGCAGCCGGTGTCGCCCTCGTAGTGCACGGGACGGGAGGGGTCCCGGTCGTGGATCCAGTCGGCCATCGCGGTCAGTCCGCGTCCGGTGCCGGCCTCGTTGCCGAGGGACCACATCACGACCGACGGGTGGTTCTTGTCCCGCTCGACCATGCGGGCGGCGCGGTCCAGCAGGGCCGGTGTCCAGCGGTCGTCGTCGACGGGGTTGTCCCGCCAGTCCTGTTCGACGAAGCCGTGGGTCTCCAGGTCGCACTCGTCGATCACCCACAGCCCGTACTCGTCGCACAGGCCGAGGAAGGCCGGGTGCGGCGGATAGTGCGAGGTGCGGACCGCGTTGACGTTGTGCCGCTTCATCAGCAGCACGTCCTCGCGCATGGTGCCGAGGTCCAGCGCGCGGCCCCGGCGCGGATGCCACTCGTGCCGGTTGACGCCCTTGAAGAGCAGGGGCGTTCCGTTCACCTTGATCAGGCCGTCCTCGACGACGACCGTACGGAAGCCGATGCGCAGCGGGACGCGTTCGCCCGCCGTCACCAGCACCCCGTCGTACAGCCGGGGCGTCTCGGCCGTCCACGGCTCGACCGGGAGGGTGACCGGTTCTCCGGCCGTCACGTCGATGCCCAACTCCTGGACGACCACCCGCCCTTCGGTGTCGGAGTCGACGCGCAGGGTGCCCGCGCCGGTGACGTGGTCGTAGGAGGCGTGCACGAAGAAGTCGCCGGCGCTGCCTGCCGGGCGGTGCAGCAGGGTCACGTCACGGAAGATGCCGGGCAGCCACCACTGGTCCTGGTCCTCCAGGTACGAGCCCGCCGACCACTGGTGGACCCGGACCGCGAGGACGTTCCCGGACGGCTTCAGCAGGTGCCCGACCGCGAACTCGTGCGGCAGCCGGGAGCCCTTGAACTCCCCGAGCTCCGTGCCGTTCAGCCACACCAGGGCGCAGGACTCCACCCCGTCGAAGCGGAGCACGGCGTCGCCCTCGCCCGGCCAGTCGCCGGGCAGGTCGAAGACGCGCAGATGGTCACCGGTCGGGTTCTCGGTGGGGACGTGCGGCGGATCGACGGGGAAGGGATAGAGGTGGTTGGTGTAGATCGGCGCGCCGTGGCCCTGGAGCACCCAGTGGCCGGGCACGGTCACCTCCGCCCAGTCCCCGGCGTCGTAGCCGGGCACGGCGAACGAGTCGTCCTCGGCGTCCGCGGTGGCGGACACCCGCAGGCGCCAATCGCCGTTCAGGGAGAGGGACGCCGCGTCGGAGGAGGCGTACCAGGCGCGCGGGGGCAGGGTCCCGCGGCCGGGGGAGACGTCCTCGACGTAGCCGGTCGCCGGGGTGCGCAATGACATGGGTCTCCTAGATCGGTCCTGGCTCAGCCATGGAAGTCGACGGTCTGGTCGGTCATCGGAGCTTCTTCGTGGCCACCCCGGCCTTCAGGCCGGGATCTTCGCATGGTGCCGAAGTACAAGTGCGCCTGGTACGGGCGCGAATTCGTCGTGCTCGACCGCTGGTTCCCCTCCAGCGGGGAACCCCGGAAAGTACTGCCGGGACAGGAAGCGGGTGAAACCACTGTGATCCGGAGCCGCCCCCGCGGCCGTCGTTGCCGCCGCACGCGGTGAGTCCGCCGGCGGCGGCGAGGCCCAGGACGGCGCGGAGTGCTGGTCGGTGGTCCCCTGTGCTGTCGCTCGATGTCGGCATGTCGACGTCCTTGTCCCGAGTGGGGCTTACGGCGGATGGTGTTCAAGGACCTGCGGTGCGCGGGACGTCACCCTTCGGCAGATACTTCGGCAAGGGGTGGGGCGAAGCCTGCGCGAAGCGTCGCGGTCCGTTCGTGACGACGAACGGCGACCGACGGACCGGGAGTCACCGGCGACTGCCGGCGGTACGTCTCCCGGAGCCCTTCCCGGCCGACTGCAGCGCGCCCTCCAGTGCGAACGTCGCCGCTCCCAGACACACCGGATCGGTGGGGATCGGGGAGAGGACGATCCGGGTGGCGGCCAGCGGGCGGCGCAGCGCGTGCCGGGCGACGGCCGTCCGCACCTCATCGAGCAGCGGCTCGCCGAACGCGGCCGCGACCCAGCTGCTGAGCACGACCACCTCCGGGTTGAAGAGGTTGACCAGACCGGCGATCCCGGCGCCGAGACAGCGGGCGGTGTGCCCGAGCACCCGTACCGCCACCGGATCGCCCGCGCCCACCCCCCGGGCCAGCGCGTCGATGGTGGCCGTCTGGTCGCCGGGGCGCAGCAGCGGGCTGTCCGGGCTCAGCTCCCGCAGGTTCAGCATGATCCCGGGCGCGCCGGTGTACGTCTCCACACAGCCCCGGTTGCCGCAGTGGCAGGGGCGGCCGTCCAGGACGAGGGTGGTGTGCCCCCACTCACCGGCGCTGTTGCTCACCCCCCGGTGCACCCCGCCGCCCAGCACCAGCCCGGCCCCCACCCCGGTCCCGAGGTTCACCACCACCGCGTCCCCGTACCCGCGCGCCGCCCCGAACCACAGCTCGGCCACCGCGCAGGCCCGCAACGGGTTGTCCAGGTACAGGGGGCAGGCGATGTGGTCCGCGAGCAGGTCGAGCAGGGGGACGTCGTGCCAGTCCCAGTTCGGCGCGTACGCGCAGACACCGGTGTCCCGGTCCACCTGACCCGGCACGCTCACCCCGACCCCGAGCACCCGCGCGCCCTCCACCCCGGCCCGCGCCACCACCGATCCCACCGTCGTGGCCACATGCCCCACGACCTGCTCGGGCCGGCTCTCCCCGGGGCGCATGCCCTCCTCGGCGCGGGCCAGCACGTTCAGCGCCAGGTCGAACAGCTCGACCCGGACGTAGGTCTCGGCGAGATCCACGCCGATCAGCGCGCCCCCCGGCGCGTTGACGGCCACCAGGCCCCGGGGACGGCCGCCGGCCGAGTCCTCGAAACCGACCTCGGTGATCATGCCGAGGTCGAGCAGTTCCCCGACCAGTGTGGCGACGGTGGCGAGACTGAGCCCCGTGGCGGCCGCCAGCTCCTGCCGGGAGGTGGGCGACGCGGCGATGATCTGGCGCAGCACCTGATAGCGGTTGGCCGTACGGATGTCCCGCGACGTGCGCTTCACCGGGCTGCCCCCATCCCTGCCGGGCCGGGCCGACCGGGCACCGGCGCGCGGCAAGGCTATGGGGAGGCGGACCTTTCGACAAGGGGTTCGGAAAGGGGCTGGACGAAGTCCGGACAGGGCCGGCGGGCGTTCAGTCGCCCAGGACGTCCCGGACGAACGCGTTGGTGAACGTGCCCGCCGGGTCCAGGTCACGGACGAGGGCCCGGAAGTCGTGCAGGCGCGGGTAGCGGGCGTGCAGCTCCGCCGCCGGCGTGGTGAACACCTTCCCCCAGTGCGGCCGCGCCCCGAACGGCGCCAGCGCCTCCTCCACCCGCCGCACCACGGGCAGCACCGACCGGGTGTCCTCGACCCAGGTGAAGTGGACGGCCACCGTGTCCCGGCCGTAGGAAGGGCTGAGCCACTGGTCGTCGGCGGCGACGGTGCGCACCTCGCAGGTCTGCAGCACCGGGGCGACCGTCTCCCGGATGCCGTCCATCGCCCGCAGCACGCCGACGGCCGACTCCCGCGGCATCAGGTACTCCGACTGCAGCTCCGCCCCGCTGCTCGGGGTGAACTCCGCCCGGAAGTGCGGCAGCCGCTCGTGCCAGGGCCCCGGCACCCCGAACTGCTCGGTGCAGTTCACCGCCGGCATCCCCGGCACCGGGTGCATCTTCTCGGTCGCCGCGGGCGCCCAGGGGAAGTCCGGCAGCGGCTGGTCGGTGCGCCGCTTCACCCACACCTGACGGAAGCCCGGCGCCCGCCAGTCGGTGAACAGGCTCACGCTGTACGCCGCCGACATCACCTTCTCGAACGTGGCGGGATCCAGTCCCTCCAGCGGCATCTCGGTGAACACGCGCTGCTCGACCTCGAAGGCCGGCTCCAGATCCAGGGTGAGCGCGGTGACGACACCGAGCGCGCCCAGCGAGGTGACCGCGCCGCCGAACCGCTCGTCGCCGCGCGTCACGGTCACCGTCGAGCCGTCCGCCGTGACCAGCTCCACCGCGCGCACGGACGAGGCGAGCGGACCGTTGCCGACGCCGGAGCCGTGGGTGCCGGTGGCGACCGAGCCGGCCACCGAGATGTGCGGGAGCGACGCCATGTTCGCCAGCGCCAGCCCGTGCCGGTGCACCTGCCGGGCCAGCTCGGCGTAGCGCACCCCACCGCCGACCCGTACCGTCCGGGCCGTCGTGTCCACGTCCACCTGCGGGGGCAGCGCGTCCAGGGAGACCAGGACGCCGTCCGCACCGGCCTCGGCGATCTCGTTGAAGGAGTGCCCGCTGCCCAGGGCCCGCACCCGCGCGCTCCCGGCGACCAGCGCGCGCAGCGCGTCCAGGCTGTGCGGGCGGTGCAGCTCCCCGGCGGCGTACGTGATGTTGCCCGCCCAGTTGGTCACGGTCTCGGCCATCGTTCGTCCTTCCTGGCGATCGGGACCGAAAAGGTCCCCGCCGGAACCTACCTCGGGAGTGATTCACGCCCTGTGGGGGGACCCGGCACCCCGGATGTCCGAGCGGGGGCATACCGTGAGGAGTCGTACGTCCGAACCGGGAGGAGAACAACGGGATGGGCAGCCGTACCGCGCTGGTCGAGGATCTGATGGAGCGGTTCCCGCACGTGCCGCGCGAAGCCGTCTTCAAGGAGGACCTGCTGCGCGGCGGTGTGGCCTTCGACCCGTCCGCGCTCAGCGACAACGAGAACGGCGAGGTCAAACCGAAGTCGTACTTCATCTTCTCCTTCGACCACGGCACCCTGCCCGAGCTGGGCGAGGCCGCGCTGCGCCGCCCGCCGGAGGAGATCATCCTCACCGGCGGCCCGTACGACCTGCGCCGTACGGTCGTGTCCGTCCGCGTGAACCCGGCCTCCCCCTACCGCGTCGCCGCCGACGAGCACGGCGTGCTCGGCCTCTACCTCGACGGCAAGCGGATCTCGGACGTCGGCGTGCCGCCCATGCCCGAGTACTACCGGCACACCCTGTCCAACGGGAAGTCGGTCATGGAGGTCGCCCCCACCATCCAGTGGGGCTACCTGATCTATCTGACCGTCTTCCGGGTCTGCCAGTACTTCGGCGCCAAGGAGGAGTGCCAGTACTGCGACATCAATCACAACTGGCGCCAGCACAAGGCGGCCGGCCGGCCCTACACCGGGGTGAAGGACGTCGAGGAGGTCCTGGAGGCCCTGGAGATCATCGACCGGTACGACACCGCGAAGGTCTCCACGGCCTACACCCTCACCGGCGGCGCCATCACCAAGACGGTCTCCGGACGCGACGAGGCCGACTTCTACGGCCACTACGCCAAGGCCATCGAGGAGCGCTTCCCCGGCCGCTGGATCGGCAAGGTCGTCGCCCAGGCGCTGCCCAGGGACGACGTACAGCGCTTCAAGGACTACGGCGTGCAGATCTACCACCCCAACTACGAGGTGTGGGACGAGTACCTGTTCAAGATGTACTGCCCCGGCAAGGAGCGCTACGTCGGCCGTGACGAGTGGCACCGGCGGATCCTCGACTCCGCGGAGATCTTCGGCGCGCGCAACGTGATCCCCAACTTCGTCGCCGGCGTGGAGATGGCCGAGCCCTTCGGCTTCAAGACGGTCGACGAGGCCATCGCCTCCACCACCGAGGGCCTGCGCTTCTTCATGTCGCACGGCATCACGCCCCGCTTCACCACCTGGTGCCCGGAGCCCACCACCCCGCTCGGCAAGGCCAACCCGCAGGGTGCGCCGCTGGAGTACCACATCCGGCTGCTCCAGGCGTACCGGCAGACCATGGAGGACTTCGGCCTGTCCTCGCCCCCCGGCTACGGCCCGCCCGGACCCGGCAAGGCGGTGTTCTCCGTCAGCTCCTTCATGGACAGCCTCCCGGCACAGGAGCCCGCCGAGGCGGTCTGAGCCACCGGGGTCGGCGCCCCTTGGGGAAGAAGCGGAAGACGCGGAAGGCCGGAACCGAGACGTTCCGGCCTTCCGTGCGTATGGTCCCTGCGAGGGGTCGCGGTTCCGACACGGAAAGTGAGGGAAGCGCTTGTCAGTTGTGTCGGGGACGTGAAAAACTCGGCCACTGCCGCGAGGTTTCCCCAACTCCACTGCCCTTATGGCGAGTTGACCTCGTTCGTGATGCGGGAGTCTCATGCCCGACCTGCCGAGCCCCCAGGACGCCACCGAGGCGGCGCTGTTCACCGAGTGCTGGGACGCGGCGCTCTCCTACGCCGACCTGTGCACAGCCGGGTCCGCCGCCGCGGCGGAACTGGCCCGCGAGGCCTTCGCCCAGGGCATACGGGAGCTGCGCGAGGCGGAGTCGAGCACCACCCGCGGCTACAGCCGCCGTTCCACCAGGCTGCCCCGGATACCCCTGCTGCTGACCGCCGTTCGCAGCACGGCGGCCACCTGGGAAGAGGCGGGGCAGGGGCACAAGCTCGACCCCGATCTGCGGCTGTGGCTCCACTCCGACAAGGCCGCCCGCTACACCGGCCCGCCACTGGAACGCCCGGTCGCCCTGCGCGGACTGCGCGATCTGCAGCCCGCGGACGCCGAACTGCTCTGGCTGGCCGAGGCGGAGGCTCTGCCGCTGCCCCTGGTGGCCCGCCGGCTCGGCCTCGACCCCGCCACCGCGGCCGACGAACTCGCGCAGGTGGGCCGCCTGTTCCGGGACCGCTGCCACCGCAACCACCTCGACTCGCCCCTGGACGCCGAGTGCCGCAGCTACGCCCGGCTCCTCGACGCCGTCACCCGCTCGCCCGCCGCGGACACCCCCGACGACCTCTCCCGGCACCTCGCCACCTGCCACCGGTGCGCCGAGGCCGCCGCCTGTCTGCGACTGCACGGCGGCGGACTGCCCGGCGCGCTGGCCGGCGGGGTGATCGGCTGGGGCGGCCTCGCCTATCTGGAACGCCGCCGCCGCGCCGCCGAGGTACGGCTCGGGGCCGGTCGCCCGGACCGGACCGACGCGGACGGCGGCGACCCGGCGGACGGCACGGACAGGACGCGCGTCGCCCGGCACGGTCTGCTGGTCGCCGCCCTCCTGGTCTCCCTCCTCGCGCTCGCGGTCTCCCTGATGCCGTTCGGTGACACGTCCGACGAGGGCGCCGCACGCCCGGACGCCGACCGGCAACCGGTGGCCGACCCCGGACCCTCCCTGCCCTCCGCGCCCACGGTCTCTCCCGGTGAAGCCTCCGCGGGCTCCCCGGAACCGTCCCCCGAGCGCACCCCGGACCGGAAGGACCCCGACCCCGGACCGCAGGGCACCTCCTCCGCCACCGCCGCGCCCGAAACCACCGCCCGCAGCGAGCCGGCCGCCTGCCGGGTCGGCTACGACCTGGTCAACGAGTGGCCCGACGGCTTCCAGGCCACCGTCACCGTCACCACACGGGACCCCCTCGCCTCCTGGCGGGTCGGCTTCACCTTCCCCGACGGCCAGCGGGTCACCCAGATGTGGGACGCCTCGCCGCACCAGGACGGCCCCCGGGTCACCGCCACCGCCGCCGACTACAACAAGTCGGTCGCCGCCGGCGGGAAACTCGCCTTCGGCTTCCTCGCGTCCCGGGACGGCGCGAACCACCCGCCGTCCGGCTTCACGCTCAACGGCCGCGCCTGCGCGACGGTGTGACGCGGGAGCCCGGAAGGACAGGACGCGGGAGCCCGGAAAAACAAGTTGACGGGCCGGGGCGACCGCGGGCTACTGTGACCACAGATCACGCGGTGGCCGTGCGCCGCCGTACCGGACCGTTCGTGGAGTGAGGAGGTGTCGACCGATGGCTGTCATTGCGCCGGGCGCTGCCCACATGCAGGAACCCATCACGTCCACCTCCGTGGCCACCGGCTGAACCCTTTCCCGTCCGCGTACGCGCGGCCGCCGGGGCCACCCACCTGAAGGGTCACCCCCTTGAGTTCCACCACCTCCGTTTCCTCCGCGCTCGCCCCCTACGGCTGGGACGACGCCTGGGCGGACGAGTTCGCCCCCTACGACGCGGAAGGGCTGCTGCCCGGACGCGTGATCCGGGTCGACCGCGGCCAGTGCGACGTCGTCACCGCCGGCGGCACCCTGCGGGCCGACACCGCGTTCGTCACCCCGCACGACCCCCTGCGGGTCGTGTGCACGGGCGACTGGGTCGCCGTCGAACCCGGCGGGAACCCGCGGTACGTACGTACGTACCTGCCGCGCCGTACCGCCTTCGTGCGCTCCACCTCCTCCAAGCGGTCCGAGGGACAGATCCTCGCCGCCAACGTCGACCACGCCGTCGTCGCCGTCTCCCTCGCCGCCGAACTCGACCTGGCCCGGATCGAACGCTTCCTCGCGCTCGCCTGGGAATCCGGGGCACAGCCGGTGGTCGTCCTCACCAAGGCCGACCTCGTGCCGGACGCGGTGACCCGCGCCCACCTCGTCCAGGACGTCGAGACCAGCGCACCGGGCGTGCCCGTGCTCACCGTCAGCGCGCAGGACGGGGACGGACTCGACGTCCTCGCCGCGATCGTCGCCGGCGGTACATCGGTGCTGCTCGGACAGTCGGGAGCGGGCAAGTCCACCCTGGCCAACGCGCTCCTCGGCGAGGACGTGATGGACGTACGGGCCATCCGCGACGTCGACGGCAAGGGCCGCCACACCACGACCACCCGCAACCTGCTGGCGCTGCCCGGCGGGGGAGTCCTCATCGACACACCGGGCCTCAGGGGCGTCGGCCTGTGGGACGCCTCCACCGGCGTCGGCCAGGTGTTCGCCGAGATCGAGGAGCTGGCCGGGGACTGCCGTTTCCACGACTGCGCCCACGAGAGCGAACCGGGCTGCGCGGTCCTCGCCGCCGTCGAGACCGGTGACCTGCCGGGGCGCCGCCTGGAGAGCTACCGCAAGCTGCTCCGGGAGAACCAGTACATCGTCGCCAAGACCGACGCCAGGCTCCGCGCGGAGCTCCGCAAGGACTGGAAGCGCAAGGGCGCCATCGGCAGGGCGGCGCTGAGGGCCAAACAACAGGGTCGCCTGCGATAACACACCTCCATGTCCGATTTCCGCCAGCCGGGACCCCCCGGCCGGCGGAGACTGGGCGGTGTGAAGGACGAGGACAGCAGGTACGAGGCGGTGCGCAGCCGGGACGCCCGGTTCGACGGAGTGTTCTTCTTCGCCGTCGAGACGACCGGGATCTACTGCCGGCCCAGCTGCCCCGCCGTCACCCCGAAGCGGCACAACGTGCGGTTCTTCGCGACCGCCGCCGCCGCGCAGGGCTCCGGGTTCCGCGCCTGCCGGCGCTGCCGCCCGGACGCCGTGCCCGGCTCCGCCGAGTGGAACGTGCGGGCCGACGTCGTCGGCCGGGCCATGCGGCTGATCGCCGACGGCGTCGTCGACCGCGAGGGCGTCGCCGGACTCGCCGCACGGCTCGGCTACAGCGCCCGCCAGGTGCAGCGCCAGCTCACCGGCGAGCTCGGCGCCGGGCCCGTCGCGCTCGCCCGCGCCCAGCGGGCGCACGCCGCACGCGTGCTCCTGCAGACCACCGGCCTTCCCGTCACCGAGATCGCCTTCGCCTCCGGATTCGCCAGCGTGCGGCAGTTCAACGACACCGTACGGGCCGTGTACGCCACCACCCCCAGCGAGCTGCGCGCCTGCGCGCCCCGCCGGGGCCGGGCCGCCGCACGGACCGCCACCCCGTCCGCCGGCATCCCCCTGCGGCTCGCCCACCGCGGCCCGTACCAGGCGGGACCCGTCTTCGACCTGCTGGAACGCGAGGCCGTCCCCGGCATCGAGGAGGTGAGCGGCAGCGCGGGCACCCGCACCTACCGGCGCACCCTGCGCCTGCCCTACGGCACCGGCATCGCCGCCGTGGCCGAACGCCCGCACACCGGGCCGGGCGCCCACCCCGGCGGCTGGCTCGACGCCCGCGTCCACCTCACCGACCCCCGCGATCTGACCACCGCCGTACAACGCCTGCGGCGGCTGTTCGACCTGGACGCCGACCCGTACGCCGTCGACGAACGGCTCGGTGCCGACGCCCGCCTCGCCCCGCTGGTCGCCGCCCGGCCCGGACTGCGCTCACCGGGTGCCGCCGACCCGGAGGAGCTCGCGGTGCGCGCGCTGGTGGGCCGCGACGAGGCCGCACGGCTGGTCGAGTGTTACGGCAAGCGGCTCGACGCCCCCTGCGGCACCCTCACCCACCTCTTCCCCGAGGCCGCCGTCCTCGCCGGGGCCGAGCCCGGCGGCACCCTGGGCGCACTCACCGCCGCCCTCGCCGACGGCACCGTACGCCTCGGACCCGGCGCCGACCGGGACGACGCCCGGCACGCCCTGGCCGCCGTCCCCGGCCTCGACGCCCGTACGATCGCCGGGATCCGCACCCGCGCGCTCGGCGACCCGGACGTGGCCCCGCCCGGCCCGGACGTTCCCGACACCTGGCGCCCCTGGCGCTCGTACGCCCTGAACCACCTGCGCGCCGCAGGGGAGTTGGAGTAATGATGACCATGTACTGGACGCGTGCGGACAGCCCCGTCGGACCGCTGCTGCTCACCGCCGCCCCGACCGGCGAGCTGACCTCGCTGTCCGTGCCCGGACAGAAGGGCGGGCGCACGCCGGCGGACGACTGGCGGCGGGACCCCGGACCGTTCCGCGAGGCCGAGCGGCAGCTCACCGCGTACTTCGCGGGCGACCTCAAGGAGTTCCGGCTGGCCATGAGCGCCGTCGGCACCCCGTTCCGGGAGAAGGTGTGGGCCGCGCTCGACGACGTCCCCTACGGGGCGACCGTGTCCTACGGCGAGATCGCGGCCCGGATCGGAGCGCCCCGCGCCGCCGTGCGGGCCGTCGGCGGCGCGATCGGCGCGAACCCGCTGCTCATCGTCCGTCCCTGCCACCGGGTGATCGGCGCCGACGGCTCGCTGACCGGATACGCCGGCGGGCTGGAACGCAAGGTGCGGCTGCTCACCCACGAGGGCGTACTGCGGCCGTGAGCCGAGGGGGCGAGGGCTTCAACCCCAGAACACCGCGCCCAGCCACGCCGCCGCGATCAGCTGGCAGGTGAACAGCTCCGTCAGCACGCTCCAGCCGCCCGAGCGCAGCGCCGTGCGCAGCGCCGCGACCGCCTCGCCGTGGCGGCCCAGCCGGAGCCGCTCGAAGACGTAGATCCCGGCAAGGAAGCCCGGGACCGCGCCGATCACGGGCAGCAGAACGAAGCCGGCGAACGAGCCGCAGCCCGCGTACGCCAGCATCCGGCCGTCGTCGCCGCCCGCCCGCAGCCGGCGGGGCGGCAGCGTCCAGCGCACCACCTGCGACAGGAACAGCACGACGGTCGCCCCCACGCACACCCACCACGCGACGGGCCGCGGATCCTTCAGCGCCCACCACAGGACCCCGGCCCACACCAGCCACGACCCTGGCACCCCTGGCAGCAGCACTCCCCACAGCCCGAGCAGGAGCACCAGTCCGGCGAGCAGGAGGTCCCACGCTCCCATCCCTCCAGAGTGCAGGAGGCCGGGGAACGGCGCAGGACGGAACGACTCCGGCGCCCCCCGTCGCACAGCCGTCCCGCCGTTCACCCGACCGGCCGTCCGGGGCGCGCCGCGGAGCGGGGATTTTCCCGATGCCCCGTTTTCATCCGGCCCGCGCGGTGGACAATCGGTGGCATGAGCCAGCAGGGGGGAAGGCCCACCAGTTCCGAGGACGACTGGTGGCGGCAGCTGTACGACGACGCCACCGACGACACGGGCCCCGTACCGGCGCCCGATTCCCTGGACGACCGCTTCGCCTCGGCGTCCGGCACGCTCGACGCGGGCGGCCCCGCCCCGGCCGGCTCACCTCCCGCCCCGACGGTCCCGGGCCCCCGTCCGGCCGCCCCCGCCGCACCGGCGGACCCCCCGCCACGGCCCGCGGACCCCCCGCCCCGCGCCCCCTGGGAACCCTCGCCCGCCGCGGCCGCGGGCCCGGTGACCTTCCCCCCGGGGACGGACCGTCCGCCCCAGCCGCAGCCGTCACCGCCCCCGGCCGCCCGTACCTCCGGCACCGCCTTCGGCCCCTGGACCCCCGCCGCGCCCCCGCCACCGCCCACGGCCCCACCGGCCCCGGAGCCCGCGGACGATTCCGTCCCCCGTGCCTCCCGCCTCGAACCACCACCCGGCCCGCTCCCGTCCCCCGCCCACGTGGGATCCCGGCCGCCCACCTACGACGCCGAGCCCACCGCCCTCCCGCCGGCCGACCCCGACGAACTGGACGGCCTGGTCCCGGACACCGTGCTGGACGGGGCCCGCTACGGCGCCTGCACCCTGCGCGCCGCCTCCGTGCGCGGGGACTCCGCGCGCTACCGGGGCGAACCGCGCCGCGACGCGCTGCTGACCGCCCGGTTCGGGACGGGGGAGCAGGCCCTCGTCCTCGTGGCACTGGCGACCGGCGGCCGGACCGCGCCGGGGGCGCACCGGGCCGCCGCCGAGGCCTGCCGGTGGATCGGCGCGGCGGTGGGCCGCAGCCACGCCCGCCTCGTCGACGACATCAGGGCCGCCCGGCGCGGCGACCTCAAGTCAGGACTGCACCGCCTCACCGACCGCAGCCTCGGCAAGCTCCGTGCCGGCGCGGCCGACCAGGGCCTCGAACCCGACGCCCACACGGCCACCCTGCGCTGCCTCCTCCTGCCCGCCGACCCCGAATGCCGCACCCGGGTCTTCTTCGGCGTCGGCCCCGGCGGACTGTTCCGGCTGCGGGACGGCGCATGGCAGGACATCGAACCCGAGCCCACCGAGATCAGGGGCGAACCCGTGGTCGGTTTCGGCTCGCCGCCCTCCGAGACCCCCGACGGCGACCGCCTCACCATGGACCTGGGCATCCCCACACCCCCGAGCCCGTACGAGCCCGCCCCCGAACCACCCCGCGAACCCTTCCGCTTCCGCACCTCCATAGCCCGCCCGGGTGACACCCTGCTGATGTGCGGCACCGGCCTCGCCGACCCCCTGCGCGGCGAACGGGAGCTCCGCGCGCACCTCGCCGACCGGTGGTCCCGCCCCGAGCCGCCCGGCCTCGCCGCGTTCCTCGCCGACACCCAGGTACGGGTCAAGGGATACGCGGACGACCGTACGGCCGTCGCCGTTTGGGAGGCGTGAGCGCTGCCGGTGTGAATTCATGGAACCCGTCAGGCATCTTCGACACCCGAGGGGCAGACGGAAGCCATGGCCAAACAGAACGTCGCGGAACAGTTCGTCGACATCCTCACCCGCGCGGGAGTCAAACGCCTCTACGGCGTCGTCGGCGACAGCCTCAACCCCGTCGTCGACGCCGTGCGCCGCAACGCCGCCATCGACTGGATCCACGTCCGCCACGAGGAGACCGCCGCCTTCGCCGCCGGCGCCGAGGCCCAGATCACCGGCCGCCTGGGTGCCTGCGCCGGCTCCTGCGGGCCCGGCAACCTCCACCTCATCAACGGGCTGTACGACGCCCACCGTTCCATGGCCCCGGTCCTCGCCCTCGCCTCCCACATCCCGTCCAGCGAGATCGGCCTCGGCTACTTCCAGGAGACCCATCCCGAGCAGCTGTTCCGCGAGTGCAGCCACTACAGCGAGATGATCTCCAGCCCGCAGCAGATGCCCCGGCTGCTGCAGACCGCCATCCAGCACGCCGTCGGCCGCTCCGGCGTCAGCGTCGTCACCCTCCCGGGCGACATCGCCGACCACGCCGCCCCCGAGAAGCCCGTCGAGACCGCCCTCGTCACCTCCCGGCCCACGGTCCGCCCCGGAGACGCCGAGCTCGACCGCCTCGTCGACATGATCGACGAGGCCGAGAAGGTCACCCTGTTCTGCGGCGCCGGCACGAAGGGCGCGCACGCCGAGGTCATGGAGTTCGCGAGCAAGATCAAGTCCCCGGTCGGGCACGCCCTGCGCGGCAAGGAGTGGATCCAGTACGACAACCCGTACGACGTCGGCATGAGCGGGCTGCTCGGCTACGGCGCCGCGTACGAGGCCACCCACGAGTGCGATCTGCTGATCCTGCTCGGCACGGACTTCCCGTACAGCGCCTTCCTCCCCGACGACGTGCGAATCGTCCAGGTCGACGTGCGGCCCGAGAACCTCGGCCGGCGCTCGAAGCTCGACCTCGCGGTGTGGGGCGATGTGAAGGAGACGCTGCGCTGTCTGACACCACGGGTCCGCACCAAGGACAACCGGAAGTTCCTCGACCGGATGCTGAAGAAGCACACGGACGCGCTGGAGGGGGTGGTGAAGGCGTACACGCGGAAGGTGGAGAAGCATGTGCCGATCCACCCCGAGTACGTGGCGTCCGTACTGGACGACATGGCCGACGACGACGCGGTGTTCACCGTCGACACCGGCATGTGCAACGTCTGGGCGGCCCGCTACATCTCGCCCAACGGCCGCCGCCGGGTGATCGGTTCCTTCTCCCACGGCTCGATGGCGAACGCGCTGCCGATGGCGATCGGGGCGCAGTTCACCGACCGCGGCCGGCAGGTCGTGTCGATGTCCGGCGACGGCGGATTCACCATGATGATGGGGGACTTCCTCACCCTGGTGCAGTACGACCTGCCGGTGAAGGTGGTCCTGTTCAACAACTCCTCGCTGAGTATGGTCGAGTTGGAGATGCTGGTCGCCGGACTGCCCTCGCACGGCACCGCCCTGAAGAACCCCGACTTCGCCGCCGTCGCCCGCGCGTGCGGCGCCCACGGGGTGCGGGTGGAGAAGCCGAAGGAGCTCGCCGGGGCGCTGAAGTCCGCGTTCAGGCACAAGGGTCCGGCCCTCGTCGACATCGTCACCGACCCCAACGCGCTGTCCATTCCGCCGAAGATCAGCAAGGAGATGGTGACCGGTTTCGCCCTGTCCGCCTCCAAGATCGTGCTGGACGGAGGCGTCGGCCGGATGCTCCAGATGGCCCGCTCCAACCTGCGCAACGTGCCCCGGCCGTAGGGGGGTTCACTGTGCCCGGGGCCTCCAGCCGCGTGCCGAGGTGTCGTACTCGTAGTGGGGCAGGCCCTCGATGCCGCTGGTGCGGAACGGGCGGCCCCGGTCGTCGATACGGACCGTGCCGGTACGGCCCTGCGAGGACCAGTCCAGCTCCAGGTACCAGCGGCAGTCGCAGTGCGCGGTCCGGGCGGTGACCAGCAGCACCTCCGGGTCGCTCGCGGAGACCCGGTAGGGCATCCGCACGGCCGGGATCGGCGTACCGGCGTCGTTCCCGGCGACCGCGCGGGCGATGGGCCGGTCCTTGTCCAGGTCCACGTCGAAGTACCGCGGGGTGAGCGCGCCGCCGCAGCCCTGGTCCATGGCGTACGCGTTCCCCGGCGCGGGGCCGGCGCGGCCGGCCACGCGGACGCGCAGCGCGGTGAGGACGACGGCCGTGTCGGACGTGCCCTGCACCGACAGCTCCACCAGCGTCTCGCCCCCGTGCACGGCCGACTGCGTCGTCGCCCAGACCCCGGCGTCCTGCGGGACCGGCGGCGGCGGGACCTGCTCCGGCGGCTTGGCCACGACGTAGTCGTGCCCGCATCCGTACGCCCAGGCCTGCGAGTCGGCGGACCAGGTGAGCGGCGGTGCCACGACGGGCGCGGAGCCCGCCGGAGCCGCGGCGGGGGAGGAGGTGCTCCGTCGCGGTCCGGGGGAGGCGGAGCGTTCCTCCGGTGTCGTGGAGCCCGAGGCGGACGGGGTGGACGAGGGCGTGCGACTGCGCGGCGCGGTGGGACCGGTCGTCGCGGACGTGCTCGGGGACGCGGCGGTGGTTCCCCGCTCGGCGGACGGTCTCCGCCCGTCCGGCAGCGCGGACAGGCTCCCCACGGTCGCGAGCAGCGCGCAAACGGCGGCCAGGGCGACGGCGACCCGCTTGTGCCGCCGGTACCAGGGCCGCCGATGCCCCGCCCCTTCGTCCAACGGCCCACTCGTCACATCCCCGTCGCCCGAGGGGGGACCCGCGGACCCGGGGGACCGGGTGGTCTGCCGTGCCGGGGTGGCAGCCGCGTGCGGGCCGTCGACGGCCGAGACGTGCCGGTCCGGGGTGCCGGCGGTGGCTCCCCGGACCGGGGTACCGACCGTGTTCGGGCCGTCGACGGCACCGTGCCCGGCGGGTCGGCCGCCGAGCCCGTCGGCCGGCGGCCCACCGGCGACATCGTCGGGCGCACCCTCCCCGGCAGCCGGCTCCTCGGGGGTGGCGCGCTCTGCTTCCGGAGCGGTGGGGGCGCCGCCGTTCGTCCGTTCCCACGGCGCGGTGCGCTGTTCGCCGGAGCCGGAGACCGGCACCGCGTCCGCCCCGGCCGAACCGGGTGCCGCGCGCGGACGTCGGCGTGCCTCCACCGCGCGGAGCCAGCGGTGGTGGAGGTCCACGCGTTCCGCCCTCGACGCGCCGCACAGGGCGGCGAAGCGCTCCACGGGCGCGAAGTCGACGGGGACCGCCTCGCCCGCGCAGTAGCGGTGCAGCGTCGAGGTGTTCATGCCGAGGCGGCGGGCCAGCGAGCCGTAACTGCGGTCCGTACGTTCCTTCAGCTTCCGCAGCAGCGCCGCGAACTCAGCCACGTCGTCCTGTGCCGACACCGTCACCCCGCACTCGTATGACCTCGGCCGGGTCCTGGGACGGTATCCCAGGCACCCCATGTACCTGCACGTCAGACGGGCTGGGATGGTTCCATGCCGGCGAAACCGGCGACGACGCTTGCGCCCGCCTCCTGAGACGGCTGATGCTCTTGGTGCCGCGAACCGCCCCGACGGCCGCCGTGACGGACCGTCCGGGCCGTCACGGCTCACCGCCTCGTCATTCCATCACGCACACCTCACGGGGGACCTCCATGCCCATGCGCACCCGCGCCACCACCCTCACGGCGCTGACCGTCGCCGCCCTCGCCCTCGGCACGGCACTCACCGCGCCGGCCGGCGCCGCGCCGCGGAAGGCCGCCCCGCCCACGTTCCTCGCGGCCTCCGAGCTCCCCCCGCACCCGTCGTCGGCCTGGACGGCGGGCCCGGTCGCCGACGGCTTCCCGGTGGAACTCGCCTACTGCCTGGGCGAGGGCGTACCCGCGTACGACTACCGGCACCGCGTCTTCCACACCGACCTGGACACCGGCGCCGTACAGGTCACCGTCGTCACGGGCTCCGCCGCCAAGGGCAAGGCGCTGGCCGCCCTGCTGGACGAGGAGATCCGTACCTGCGCCGACCGGATCGAGCAGTCCCACCCGGACGTCGAGGCCACGGGCCGGTACTACGGCGAACTGCCGGTCGAGGAGGGCGCGAAGGTGCACGGGCTGCACACCGAGGCCTCCTGGGGCGCCACGGACATCCACCTGCTGTCCGTCGGACGCGACGGGAAGACCGTGACCGTCGTCGGCTGGGGGCAGATGGGCGACTTCGGTGACGCCCCGGTGGGCGCGTTCGAGAAGACGACGACGAAGGCCGTCGACAAGCTGTACTGAGGCCGCACGGCCGCCACGACCACCATGAGAAGCCGGGGTCGTCCTCTCGCCACGGGGGTCGGGAGGACGGCCCCGCGCGTTTGGATGGCCATCGAACTTCGGCCAACTACCGTTCGTGACCGTCCGGCATGACTGGCGTGTGGGTGACCGGGCAAGGATTCCCGTGAAGGTGTTCGAGCACAGGGGGATCGACATCGGTACGCGGGCGGGGGTCATGAAGAGTCAGGCTTCGGCGGATCGGCTGAGGCGCACACTGGGCCGGGCGGATCTGCGGGCGGTGCCCGAGTCCCGCAGGGCGCTGCGGGAACTGCTCAGGCACTGGGGGACACCGGGGCGCTCCGAGGTCGCGGAACTGCTCACCAGCGAACTCGTCACCAACGCGCTCGTCCACACCGACCACGAGGCGGTCCTGACGGCCACCGTCGGGCCCCGTGGACTGCGGGTCGAGGTACGGGACTTCGTGGACCGGGAGCCCCGGCCGCGGGCACCGAGCACCGACGACGGCACGCACGGAAGGGGCCTGGTGCTGGTCGAGTCCCTCGCCGACGGATGGGGCGTCAGGAAGCACCGGGTGGGCAAGTCCGTCTGGTTCGAACTCGACGCGGCCGCGGCCTGAAGGGTGCGGACCGCACCCTTCAGGCCGCGGCAGGGCGTCAGCCGAACTGCTGCTCCAGGTCCTTGAGCTTGCGCTCCAGGGAGTCCAGGCGCGGCAGGGCCTGGGTGTCGTCCTCGGCGGTGAGGTCGACGGTCTTCGGGTCAGCGCCGGTGCGTACCGGCTGCAGGGAGGGACGCGAGCGGACGGGCAGGGCCTCCGGCGCCGATATGGCAGGCTCCGCGGAGACCAGGTCGGAGTCGCGCTCCACCGTGGGCGCCTCCAGTTCGCGTCCGCCGCCCCGGCCCACGAGACCGCGGTGGCCACGGCTGATCGCCTTCAGCCGGGCCCGCTCCATACGCTGCTGGTCACGCCTGCGCTGCTTCGCCGCGTCCTTGCGGACCTTGTCCTCGCGCACTTCCTCGACCGCCTCGTCGAGGCTGCGCACGTTCTCCAGCAGCATCAGCGACCAGGCCCCGTAGGTCTCACGGGGGGCGCGCAGCCAGCGGACGATACGGATCTGCGGCAACGGGCGCGGCACCAGGCCCTGTTCGCGCAGGGCGGCCCGGCGGGTCTGCTTCAGCGCGCGGTCGAACAGGACCGCCGCCGACAGGGACATGCCCGCGAAGAAGTGCGGGGCGCCCGCGTGTCCGATGCCCCGGGGAGCGTGCACCCAGTTGAACCAGGCCGCGGCGAAGGCGAACGTCCACACGAGTATGCGCGAGCCGAGGGCCGCGTCACCGTGGCTGGCCTCGCGCACGGCGAGCACCGAGCAGAACATCGCCGCGCCGTCCAGGCCGAAGGGGACGAGGTACTGCCAGCCGCCGGACAGTCCGAGGTTCTGTTCGCCGAAGCCGACCAGTCCGTGGAAGGAGAGCGCGGCGGCCACCGCCGCACAGCAGAACAGGAGAACGTAGGAGACGGTGCCGTAAAGGGCCTCCTTGCGCCTGCGGCGCTCCTCGCTGCGCTCCCACGAGTCGTCCGCGCTCGTGCTCTTGACCGAGGAGCGCTTCCCGCGCGCCAGCACCGCCACCGCCGTCAGCATGCCCAGGAGCAGCACGACGCCCGGAAGCAGCCAGTTCAGCGATATGTCGGTCAGTCTCATCTAAGGGGTCCCTTGCATTGGGATAGGGCGTGTAACGCCCGCCATAGTGGCCCAATCCCAGCGGTCCTCAGGGGGTTTCGGGGCAAGAGGCCGCCAAGGAAGTGCGAGGGGGGTGCCCAGGGCGGCGTTCTGCTCGAACTGCCGCGTGAGGGGCGGGAGTTGAGTTCGAATAAGACTACCCGTACGGGCGGTTCCGCGGAAAGTTCCCGCGACGGGTGAGGGAATCGTGAAGCCCCTGTGACCTCTGCGGCGTGCTCAACGGATGATCTTACGCACCGGACGGGGTGCCGCTGCCCGACGCGGTGTCAACTCGCCTGCGCAACCAGGGCGGTGGCCCGCCCGGCCGTCCGCCCGGCGGCGCAGGTGCGCGGGCAGGTGGCGCAGATGTCCTCGGGGCGCAGGGTGTAGAACATGCAGCAGCTGACCCGGTCCCGGGTGACGGGCGCGGGCTCCCCGTCGGGTCCGGCCGGCCGGCGGAAGGCCGCCGCGCCGACGTACGGCATGGTCGCGCCCGGCAGCAGCAGCTCCAGCTCCCGCAGCCCCCGCTCCTCCTCGCCGAGCAGCTGGGAGACGTACCGCAGGCTCTCGACGATCTCGTCGGTCGCCATGCCCCACAGGGCCCGGCCGCGGCGCCGCATCCGGGGGCCGAAACCGGCCAGCACGGGTTCGAGGTGCTGGGCGACCGCCTCGCGCACCTCCGCCCGCAACGCCTCCTCGTCGGGCACCACGCGGGCGCCGGGCAGCGCGGCGGCGGGGTCGCCGGGCAGGCAGGCGAAGCCGTCGGGTCGTACGGCCATGCGGCCCACGGCGGGGCCGGCGGTGGTGCGCTCGAACGAGACGTGCGTCACGGGGTAGCGCGGCACGCGGCGGTGCAGGAACCACGGCACGGTGATCAGCAGACAGGCGGGCCAGGCGTAGCGGTGCAGACCGAAACTGGCGATCACGTCCGGACGGCCCTGCTGCCCGTAGTCCCGCAGCACCTGGGTGTCGTCCCAGGCGAGGAACCGCTCCAGCTCGGTCCCGCCCTCGGCGAGCCCCGACGCGGCGACCCAGCCGCCGCCCCGGGGCGCCGCCTCGCCGGTGCCGAGTTCGGTGATGTCCAGGGCGGGGAACACCTCCGCCAGGCGGGCGTACGCGTCCGTGACGGCCGAACCGGGCACGGGCATGGAGCCACCCCTTCACGTCTCGAGGAGCAGGGCGATAAAGGTAAGGCTCACCTTACCGAACATGGTGGCGATGTGAACCGGCGCCCCTGTGCGCTTATGGTGCTTGACGGACAGGTGACAACCCGCCGTAATGACCTCAAGTACCGAAACGTCCGCAGGAGGACCTTGTGAAGCAGGGCACGCAGGGCTCCGCAGCGACGGGGAACGCGGTGACCGGCCCGGCCGCCACGGGCCGTTTCCGGGTGCCCGCGCAACCGGCGGGGCCGGACGCCGACCGGGAGCGTGACCGGCGTGATCGGCCGAGCCGTGCCGACGACGGCGGTGGCGCGCGCGGTGAGCATACGCACGGCGAGCCCGCTCTTCCCCGGCCCCGGCCCGCCGTCCAGCGGTCCTCCGTGCGCGGACAGGTCCTCGACGCCCTGCGCACCGCGCTGGTGACGGGTGACCTGCGGCCCGGCGAGGTGTACTCCGCGCCCGTGCTGGCGGAGCGGTTCGGTGTCTCCGCCACGCCCGTGCGGGAGGCCATGCAGCAGCTCACGCTGGAGGGCGCGGTGGAGGTCGTGCCCAACCGGGGGTTCCGGGTCGTCGAGCGGGGCGCGCGGGAACTGGCCGAGCTCGCCGAGATCCGGGCGCTGATCGAGGTTCCGGTGATGATGCGGCTGGCGCGGACCGTGCCGGCCGAGCGCTGGGCCGAACTGCGGCCGCTCGCCGAGGCCACGGTCCGTGCGGCGTCCTCCGGGTGCCGGGCGACGTACGCCGAGGCGGATCGTGCCTTTCATCGGGCGGTGCTCGCCCTGGCCGGCAACGAGCAGTTGGTCCGCATCGCCGAGGATCTTCATCGGCGTGCCCAGTGGCCGCTGGTGGGTGGTGTTCCCGGTGGGCGTGGGCGGGCGGAGCTGGTGGCCGACGCCCATGAGCACACGGCGCTGCTGGACGCGTTGATCGCGGGGGATTTCGATGTGGTGCGCTCGTTGGTGGGGGAACATTTCAACGGGGCGGTGTGAGGGTGCCGGGTTTTTCGCCCCCGCCGCCCCTTCCCGTCCCGACCCCGGGGGCGCTGCCCCCGGACCCCCGCTCCTCAAACGCCGGAAGGGCTGGAAGTCGGCCCGTCCGGCGTTTGAGGA